>DASUXB010000257.1:0-6008 GCA_036378195.1 Nitrososphaera sp. | reverse complement strand
TCTAAACTGTCGAACATGGCCAAGATTGACACCAAGGTGGAGCGCCTTGCAATAGACATCGCGCACAAGACTGACGACCACATGCTTGCCGACGGCAAGGCTCCGAACGGACTTGCGGCGGCGTACATCTATGTCTCGTCGATACTGCTTGGAATAAACATACTCCAACGCGACGTGTCCAGTCTTTCTGGCGTGACAGAAGTGACGATACGCAACCGATGCAAGGACATGTTGACGGGGTTCAAGCTGACCGTCACCGTGAGGCCGCAGGCAAAGCCTGGACTGGCCTGACCCTCTTTTTCTTGCAGGTTTGGAAAAGTGTGGATTTTACCGCCAATATTTACCATCTAAAGGATATGCCAAGCAGCAGGCATACCATATAACCTCTCGTAAAATTGTTTATTAGAAAGGAGTTCCATAAATGGGCAAATGCTATGCCGAGCTTGCGGTAGCGAGATGAACGCAGCCGAGTTCTGCCCTGAATGCAACGAGGCGGTCCTCTGGAAGTGCTCGTCTTGCGACCGGGAAAATGACAAGTCGATACACACCTATCATCCTGCGGAAAGAGACAGCCCATCTGCGAGGGCAGCGTCCGTCATGGGTGCGATACTTACAATGGTGTCAGGCATGAGTGTCGCCCTTACTCTGTAGGGTAGTCGGGCTCGCTGTTTCTTTTGTGGCGCAAGTACAGCGCGACGCCAATAAGGGCCGCAAGTATGCCGATGAGCACGAAAAACGTGGTCTCATTCTTGACGCTTCCTTCCGGCAGTATTGCAAATACTGCCGCGATAACGGTGTCTAGCATCAACAAGTAATCAGCTGTCCTTGCCTTTTATTCATTTGTATATATACATGCATCTTTATCTTTCAGCCGCCAGCTTTAGCGCCGTCGAGACGACATCAGCGCCCATGAGCAGCCCGAGGCTTCCTTTTCTGCCATAGCCCTCCGTAAAGCGGGCGCTACTGTCCTGCCTGACGCCGTTTCCAGACACGAGCAGCGGGACAGGATCGTCACTGTGCGCTTTTTTGATGCATGGAGTAGAGTGGTCGCCAGACACGACTATCACCGGGTTTTTCACATCTGCCAGCTCTTTGGCAAGGACTCCGAAAAAGCGCCTGTCGATTTCTTCGAGGTTGCGCTTTTTGCCCTTGGCGTCGCCGTCGTGGCCAAACTCATCGGGGCCCTTTAAATGCACATAGACAGCGTCGACGTTTTTCAGGCTCTTTGCGGCCACTTTGGCCTTCAGCTCATAGTCATCAAGCGAGCCAGCCTCGTACATCTTCATGCCGAGGACCTTGGAGATGCCGACTTCGACCGGCATCTCTACGATGCAGCCTATCGGGATGCCGTACTTTTCGTTGATGGGCTGGACCTCCGGGAACCTGTTGCCAGAATCCCTGGCAAGTATGCAGTTCATAGGGTTCCTGCCTGCCGCCTTTCTGGCGACATTAACAGGGTGGTCGCGCAGTATCTTTATCGTCTGCTCTGTAAACTCGTTTACTAGCTTTGCAGCCATTTCGGCTTCCTTGCTGTCGTCCTGCGGCTTGGCCTCTTGGACGTAAATGTCGTCGGACGTGGCCTTGGCCACTCCCATGCCTTCCACCTTGTCGTAAGCAGGGTCAGTATTCGTTATCTTGTCTGACATCTTTATCTTGCTGTGGTGTATCCTTATCACCACGCGGTGCGCCACGGTGGGGACGAGCGCTATTGAGGCATCCTTGTCGCTGAACTTTATCCTGTCGACGAGGGTCTTGCATACTGCGGCTGCTTCCTCTTTTGTGATGACCCTGCCGGCACGCCTGTCTGTAATCTTGTTCTTGTCGTCGACGGTCGCAAAGTTGCCCCGCAGCGCAAGGTCGCCGTCGCGAAAGTCGATGCCGCAGCCGATTGACTCTATTACCCCGCGGCCGACGTAGCCACCCTTGCGAAAGCTGTAGCCTAGCATGTTAAAGACAGCGATGTCAGACTGCGGCGCGATTCCCTTTCCGACGGTTATCACGCGGCCCATCGCGCCGTTCCTTGCAAGGGCGTCGAGGTTTGGCGTGTAGGCGGCTTCAAGCGGTGTAAGGTCGTTCAGAGCCGGGTGCGGCAGGTCACCGACGCCGTCAAGGAGCACGTAGACAATTTTAACAACGCCGTCTTTTCTCATGCTGGCATGGACGCGGCGCGTCAATTTATTTTTTCTTTTTCCCTCGTTTTGCGGTCTTTTTGTAATAAGCAAAATACCTGCGGAGGTTCTTTGTGTGCGGCTCGATTGTCGCAAACACCTCGTCCTGCTCTTCCTGCGTCAATTGGCGCCTGTGCCTTTCGAGCACGAGCCCTTCTGCAAGGCCGGTGTAATAGCCCGCCCTCTGGCCGTACAAAAAGTCGTACGCGCTGGCGCACTTCCACACCTTTTTCAGCTTTGGCACCCTGCTCTTTGGGACCCTGGGCGCCTGCATGTCGCTTTGGATGACTGCCTCTATGATGCTCTTGATGTCGCCGTCAAGTGGCATATGCTATGTCCTTGGTAGGTGCAGAAAAAAGCGTTGCTGTTATTAGAAACCTTGGCGTATGATCTTTGTTGGAGCTGCTATGTAGGTTCTGCGGCAAGGCAGTCGTGGACGACGAAGGCAACAGGACGGAGGATTTTGGGATTGTACAGCGCGGAACGTACATCTGCGCACGCTGCGCAAAGGCGCTTGAATTCGCGCTGGGCGACTAGCGTGCAGAACCTTTAATTAAAAGTGTGGGGAGCATTTTTCCGGGCACATGAGGGAGCTGCGCAAAGACTATGTTCTGGACAGGTTTGTCCTCGTCCCAGACTCTTCTTCTCTTGCGGAACAACAGCAGGACGAAAAGCAACATGACAAGTGCCCGTACTGTCCCGGCAACGAGTCGATGACCTCGCCGGCGCTCCTTGCACTTGTAGTGAAGGACGGTATGCTCCAGCGCCTGTCGGACAGCGAGGACAGCATAATCGACGACTGGTCCGTCAGGGTGTTTGAAAGCAAGAACCCGGTCGTCACTACAACCGCCGCCGCAAGCTACAGCGACAAGCCGCTCTACAGCGAGCCAGCATACGGCTACCACCAGATAGTGGTCGCCACGCCGGACCACAAGCAGAGCCTGCCGCAGATGTCAGTTGAGCAGTGGGGCAACGTCCTTGTAGTAATCCAGGACCGCGTCAGGTGGCTGTACACGCAAAAGAGCGTGACCTATGTATCGATATACGTCAACAGCGGGGCCGGCGCTGGCGCGCAGGTGCCGCACCCGCATCTCAACATCGTCACCTTCTCCTCGATTCCCCCCGCGATAGAGCTTGAAGCGGAAGGCTCGCACAGGTTCATGAACGAAAACGGCAACTGCCCGGCGTGCAACATGATTTCAGTAGAGTCCAGCGGACCGCGGCAGATACTTGCCACAGACAGCTTTCTAGCCTTCTGCCCGTGGGCGCCGACGTACCCGTACGAGTTCTGGATATACCCAAAGAGGCACATCACCTCGTTTTCAAAGATAACGCAGAAGGAGATAAACGACCTTGCGCTTATTATGCGTGCGACCCTCGGCGGCATGTCAAAGGCGCTAAAGGACGCGCCGTTCAACCTAGTCTTCCACCTGTCGCCGGAGAAAAAGAACAGCCGGCAGATCCACTGGCACATAGAGGTCTACCCACAACTGACGACGTGGTCGGGCCTAGAGCGGGGCTTTGGTGTCTATGTGAACAACGTCAAACCGGAAAAGGCGGCTGAAATCCTTGGCTCTGCGTGCCGAAAGGAACTTGCCGGCTTGGTCGGCATCACGTAGTAGTGGCAGAGGCCGCCAAAAACCAATCATTTAATTACCAACTGCTGAAAATAAACCGCCATGAAACTCGAGACCTGGATAGCTCTGGGCTCAATCGGGCTGTCTGCAATGTTCGTGACGATACTTCTCTCATTTTACAACTTTTTGATTACCCAAGGCGCTGACCCAAGCAAGATAATCGACCCTGCCGGCCTGCTCGTGCAGGAAGTGTCTATATCAGCCGCGCCGGCGGTGGTCCTTGCCGGCGTCGTATTTGCCATGTCCAGGACGACCGGCAACAAGCCTGCGGGCCTCTTGTTGATAGCGTCAGGCGCGATAATGCTTGCCGGCATGATTGGGGCGTCCGGCCTGCTTCCAAATATACACCGGCAGTACCTGGTGGGCGGGGGAGTAAGCGCGGTGCCGTACGTGTTTATGGCCGCCGGGGCCGGCGTGGTCGGGATAGGCGCTTACCTGGCACTAGTGTCAAAGAAGAGCAGGTCTGCCGGCAACCTGGATGATCTCCGTTGAAAGGTAAAGAAGGTGCCGAGCTTGACGTATCGCGGGACCTGCTCCCGATAAAAATATCTGGCAACCTTTCCACCGTGTTTGAGCAGGCAAGAAAACAAAAGAGCCCAATACTTGCCGTCGTGACAGGGACAAAGCCAGACTTTTACAAGCAGGCCCCACTGATGGTTGAAGCCGCCAAGGAAAACGTGCCTTCCTTTGTGATAAACACGGGCCAGCATTTTGACGACGTGCTCGGCTTTGGGATGCACGAGTTTAACCTGAACGACTTTGTAGGCTGCAACTTGCAGATACGCGGCGACCTTATGGAAAAGGCAAGCGAGTTGATATTAAAGTTCGGCTACTTTGGCCGGTACTGCAGCAAGAACTTTAACAACGAGTCTATGCTCCCCATCGTGCACGGTGACACGCTTGTCGCCGGCATCGCCCCGCTTGCATGGGTATTTGGCATGGGCAAGAAGGTGGGCCAGAACGAGGCCGGCCTGCGCTCGATGGGCCCGGAGATGATGAAGCATCTATCGCCGGCAAAAGAGCCGACGAAAAAGGCGTTGCGCGACCTCGTGCACAGCCAGTTTGAGGGCAGGTGGTTCCTCGCAAGGGAGGAGCCGTTTCCCGAGCAGATAGACACATGGATATGCTCCGCCGGCACGCAGTTCTTTTTTGCGCCGACGCAGCTAAACAAGGACAACCTGGTAAGGGAAGGGTATCCTGAAGAGTTTGTGCATGTAGTTGGAAATTCAGTAGTTGACGCGATACACCAAAAACGCAAGGAGCGCCCGGGCCAGAGCATCTTTTCTGTATATCCGCAGCTGGAAAAGGACGAGTGGATAAGGATGGACATACACAGGCGGGAGAACCTGACTGAGCGACGTTTCACATCCATAATCGGCGGGCTTGTCGACATTGTCGAGCGCACCGACAACAAAGTAGTCCTCGTGATGCTCAACGCGACTGCTTCGGCGCTAAGGCAGTACGGCCTTGAAAAGAAACTGCAAGACCTCGCCGAGTCGCACAAGGATAAATTCTTGATGACGCCTCTGTGGAAAGAGTACGCTCACGTCGTGGAATTCCTAGACAGCGGCCGGTGCTGGGCAGAGATGACCGACTCGGGCTCGATGCAGGAAGAGCTGCTTTATTTCCCAAAGGTGGCATCACTCACTGTCCGGCTGAACACCGACAGGCCAGAGACGGTGTTTGACGCAAAGAGCAACATACTGGTGCCTCCGCTCAACCGTGCGTGGATTTCCTCGATGGCAAAAGAGGCGCACGAAAAGGGCGAGGGCCTTGGGCTGCAGCTGCGAAAGAAAAAACAGATCTACGGCAGGCCGGGGCAGGTGTCGAAAAAGATAATCAGGATAATCAAAAAAGAGTTTGAAAACGGTGATGCCAACTTTTACCCGTGGCTGCACCAGCGCCTCGGATTGTGGAAGGAGAAACAGAGCATCAGCTACATGTGATTTGCTACCGCGCACAAAGAGGGAGGGGGCGTGTTTCCCGTGGAACATCTAGCTTGTTTAAAAGAATTAATTAAACTGCAAACTTGGCTCTTCTGACGCCGGCCTTCTTTCTCTCTTGCGCGGTAGAAAGGAACACGTCTCTCATCATCTGCTCGTACGCCTTGCTCATTTGCTGGCCGCGCCTTGGCATCACCTTTCTCTGCGTCTCTATCGCAGACGCAAGCTCGAGCTCGGCGTTTCTTGCGCCGATGCCTTTT
>DASUXB010000256.1:0-4940 GCA_036378195.1 Nitrososphaera sp. | reverse complement strand
GCCAAAAAGCTGGAAGCAAAAAAGGTGCCCACCTACATGGAGGCGCTTGACGAAGTGCTCAGCAACGAGATACTGGACATCGGCAAAAGCTCAAGGACGGTGGAAATCGACAGGCAGATTGCGGTCCTAGAGCATGACCTTGCGGAGCAGAACAAGGCCAAGGAGGAGGTGCTGCAAAAAGCGGCGGCTATACGCAAGCTCGCCGGCGAATTGATGGCGGTTTCATATTCTAATCCAGGCGACGACGCGATAAAGGGCGTGCTTGCGGCAAACTCGGCCGCAGTCGTCATAGAAAAGGGAATAAAGTACGTGCAGGTGGCCGGCGAAAACATCGAGGTCCAGCAGAACCTTGCAAAACTGAGTTCCATGCTCTTTGCCCGCGCAAAAGAGATGGAGCGGGGCAACGCCTCGATAGAGGAAGCCCGCGCAAAACTCCTTGCGCAGATTGAAAAGCTGCGCGGCCAGACCGCTGCCATCCACAAGAAAATGGTCGTGCAAAAGCAGGCCGCAAAGGAATGGTACGAGCGCTACCGATGGTTCGTGACTGGGGACGGCCTGCTTGCGATCGGAGGGCGCGACGCGTCGTCCAACTCGGCCCTCGTGCGCAAGCATCTGACGGAGGACGACATTGTCTTTCACGCCGAGGTGCACGGCTCGCCGTTTTTCATCGTGAAAAACGCCGCGGCGCCGGCAAGGGAGGGAAAGCTGGAGCAGTCGCTTGCGCAAGTCGCGCAGGCGACCGTGTCGTTTAGCAGGGCCTGGAAGGACGGCCTCTCTAGCGCCGACGCCTACTGGGTCTTTCCCGAGCAGATAAAGAAAGGGGCGCCCACGGGCCAGTTCCTGCCCAAGGGCTCGTTCGTTATAGAGGGCAAGAGAAGCTATGTCAAGGGAGTGGAGGTCCGCTTGGCAATCGGAATAGAGCTGGTGAGCGAAAGGCAGGCGCTCGTGTGCGGGCCGGAAGAAGCGGTGAAAAAGAGATCGCTGGTGTACGCCGTCCTCTTGCAGGGCGGGCTTGACCCGATGAGCGCTGCAAAAAAAGCCAAGGCGGCGCTCGTGTCTGCGGCAGCGGACGATGGGAAGGAGGAAGAGCTTGCAGAGACGGTAAAGCGCATCAGCCTGGACGACTTTGTGCGCGCACTTCCCACGGGCCAATCAAAAATCTCGTTTGCAGCGAAGGGTGGCGGCAGTGCTGCTGGCGGCACCAGCAGCAAAAGTAATTAAAATGCCGCCGCACAACAGTTCACGTGGTAAAAAAGCCAGTCAGGGAGCACGCCGACGCAAACATGACTACGCGCGTGATTGTACGCGACATCATGAACAGTCCCGTCATCAGCGCATCCCCTCAAGACACCGTGCACGAAGTCGCGAAAAAGATGAAGGCAGAAAACATTGGCAGCATCATCATAATGGACAAAGACGACAAGCCGGTGGGGCTGGTAACCGACTATGACATCGTGACGCAGGCAGTCGCAAAAGACGCCAAGCCGAGCGCGATAAAGGTAGGTGACGTGATGCGGGACCTGCACACCATCGAAAGCCAGGAGGGCATCACCGAGGCCGCGCGCCTTCTGCGCAAGCACGGGATAAAGCGCCTGGGCGTGGTGTACAAGAACCGGCTGGTTGGGATAATTTCCGCTTCTGACGTTATCGCCGTTACCCCTGACCTGGTCGACGTCGTGTCGGAAAAGGCCGGGATTATAAGAGGCGAGCTTGGGAGGCCGGCGGGCAAGGTGTCCGGCTATTGCGACGAGTGCGGCGAGTGGTCCGACCTCTTGCAGTTCGACGAGGGCACTTTTGTCTGCGAAGTGTGCCGCGGCGAGGCTACGCCCCCCGAGTCTGCATGAAGTTCCTTGCGGACGCGATGCTTGGTAGCGTCGCCCGCAAGATGCGCATTTTCGGCTTTGACACGCTATACGTGCCGGACACAAGCGACAACGAGATACTGCGCCTTGCAGCCGAGCAGGGCAGGGTAATCCTCACGGCAGACAAGGAGCTTTTCAAGCGCATGATGAAGCAGGGCAGGCAGGGCGTGCTCGTGGAAGGTACAAGTGACCTTGAAGACATGGCGCACATTTTCGAAAAACTGGGCATCTCTGCGGACCTTTCCCGGATGGGCTCTAGGTGCACCTCATGCAACGGCGCTCTAGCCCAGAAAAGGCCGGAGGAGGTGGACGGGCTGGTGCCGGCGACCGTCCTTGCCCGGCACGAGGGGTTCTGGCAGTGCGCGGACTGCCGAAAGGTGTACTGGGACGGGGGCCACCTCGGGCGGATAAGGGCCTTTGCCAAGACCCTTGAGGACCGCCTGGCCGCAGCATCAAAAGGTTAAAATCACGAGGAACGGGCAGAGTCCTCAGTATGAGTTCGAATTCTGCCCTAGAGCGAACCATAAACAAAGTTTTATCTCAAAAAGAAACAGAGTTGATCTCGCAAGTTGATTCGGCTTACCAGGAATCGCTAAAGAACCTTGAGGCGTCAAGGAGCAAGCTTGACGCCGAGCGCGCAAGGATAATCGAGTCTGCCAAAAAGCAGGCCGAGAACCTAAAGCGCCAGATAGTGGGTTCCAGCAGGCTGTCGGCGCGCAACAAGGAGCTTCTCATGATAGAGACAGACGTCAACGAGGCATTTGAGCGCGCCAAGTCGTGGCTTGCGTCGTCTAGCAAGGACGAAAGCTACCGGTCACTTCTGGCCAAGTTAGTCGAGGAAAGCGTTCCCTCTGTTGGCTCTGATGAAGTAATAGTCGAATGCAACAAGAATGACGCCGAGCAGGTGAAAAAAATAGTCGCGGACCTATCGAAAAAGAACCCCAAGTTCAAGGTAAAGGTCTCAGACCAGCCGATAAGCGCAATAGGAGGCGTCCGGGTGAAATCGGCAGACGGCACGATGTCGTTTGACAACACGCTTGATTCGAGGATCGAGCGACTCAAACCTTTAATAAGGAAAAATATTGCACGAATGTTGAGAGGAGAGGCAGGAGAGGAATAATAGTATGGTAGCCAAAGGACGCATTGTGTGGGTTAGCGGTCCTGCAGTCAAGGCAGACGGCATGTCCGCGGCAAAGATGTACGAAACGGTCGAAGTAGGAGATTCAAAGCTCATCGGCGAAGTCATCAGGCTGACAGGCGACGTGGCATTCATCCAGGTATACGAGTCAACATCGGGGTTAAAGCCAGGCGAGCCGGTGGTCGGCACCGGGCAACCATTGTCCGTGCTCCTGGGCCCGGGCGTAATAGGCAAGATATACGACGGCATCCAGAGACCGCTTGACGAAATTGCAGCCAAATCGGGCGCGTTCATCGGCAGGGGAATACAGACAACTCCTGTCGACATGAAAAAGAAATATCATTTCAAGCCGGTGATGAAAAAGGGCGACGAAGTAGGCCCTGGCTTTATCCTTGGCACAGTCGAGGAGACGCCGCTTCTGGTAAACAAGATTCTGGTCCCGCCAGACCACGCCAAGGGCGCCAAGCTCACTGACATTGCTCAGGAAGGCGACTATGACATAGAGCACATCATCGCTACCACTGAAAAGGACGGCAAGACGGCGCAATTGAAAATGTACCACAAGTGGCCGGTACGCAAGCCAAGGCCTTATGCCGAGCGCTATGACCCGACCGTTCCGCTCGTGACAGGCCAGCGCATCATTGACACTTACTTTCCGATTGCAAAGGGCGGAACAGGCGCAATCCCGGGAGGCTTTGGCACGGGCAAGACCGTGACCCTGCATCAGATTGCCAAGTGGGCCGACTCTAAAGTCGTAGTCTACATCGGCTGCGGCGAGCGCGGAAACGAGATGACCGAAGTGCTCGTCGAGTTCCCGCACCTCATCGACCCGAGGTCAGGCAGGTCGCTCATGGAAAGGACCGTGCTTGTTGCCAATACCAGTAACATGCCTGTGGCGGCAAGAGAGGCATCTATTTACACTGGCGTAACCATGGCAGAATACTATCGCGACATGGGCTATGATGTCGTGCTCGTGGCCGATTCTACGAGCAGGTGGGCAGAGGCGCTCCGTGAAATGTCGGGCCGCCTCGAAGAGATGCCGGCAGAGGAAGGCTATCCTTCATACTTGGCGTCAAGGCTTGCCGAGTTCTATGAAAGAGCAGGACGCGTGCGCGCCCTTGGCTCTCCCGACAGGGCAGGCTCTGTGACACTGGTAGGCGCAGTGTCGCCTTCAGGCGCAGACTTTACCGAGCCGGTGACGACACACACTATCAGGTTCATCAAGACCTTCTGGGCGCTTGACACGAGGCTTGCGTATTCAAGGCACTACCCATCCATCAACTGGATGCAGTCGTACTCTGGATACCTTGAGGACGTTGCAAAGTGGTGGAAGGAAAACGTGTCCGGCGACTGGTACGAGCTCCGTGGCGAGTCGTATCACATCCTGCAGAGGGAAGACACGCTGAAGGAAATCGTCAGGCTACTTGGGCCTGAAGCATTGCCGGACGAGGAAAAGCTGGTGCTCGAAGTGGCAAGGATGATAAAAATCGGCATCCTCCAGCAGAACTCGTTTGACAAGATAGACACCTACTGCAGTCCAGAGAAACAAGTCAAATTGGTAAAATTGATGGTCAAGTTCTTCAAGGAAGCACAAAAGGCGTTGAAAGCAGAAGTCTCACTTGCAGACATTCGTGCAATGCCGATAATCCCGCAGCTCTTGAAAGCCAAGTTCGACATACCCGAAGACCAGCTGTCAAAGCTGGCGGACCTAGACAAGGCCCTTGAGGAGGGCTTCCGCAAACTGGGAGGCGCAGCGACCAAGACAGAGGAGGTTAAAGTAGTTGCCTGAAACAGCATCTGGAATTGAATATACAAAGGTAGCAGAAATCAAGGGCCCGCTTATGGTCATCGACGGCATCACCAAGGCGTCCTTTGACGAGCTGGTTGAAATCGAGACGGCGGAAGGCGAGCGCAGGCTTGGCAAGGTCCTCGAAGTGGGC
>DASUXB010000255.1:0-9365 GCA_036378195.1 Nitrososphaera sp. | reverse complement strand
AGCAGCGGCAGGGGCTTGCCATGTTGTTCATCAGGTCATGACTCGCCATGACAGCTGTGGCAGGTTTGCAAGTATTTGCAAAAATGCACAGCACGACTAGCACGAAATTGTTATACTAATGAGTTTCGCGTACAGGCATCTAGAATTTTGTCATTCAGACAGCTTTGACCAACATTTTATCACGATTATTTCTGCAGAATTCTTCTCTTGGCAGACCGCACTTGCGACATGAGCCTAACGAGTATTCGTTTGTTTTACCGCAGTTAGGGCAATCAATTTCTTGCGGCGCTTTCATGGCGCCATCATTCCCTGTGTCTATCAGGGAAGAAGCGTTTCGAGCAGCAGACATTTGAGACACAATCTAGAGCAATCGCTTTAAGATTTACTTACTGGCCGATTAGTATCGCGCGAGTAAGTGCACTTGATAATCTGGCAAATATACACATCAATATAGAATTAATAGCCGACTGACCGTGCAAAACTTGCATGAGCAGCAGGTTTGCCAAGGCCGGCGACACCATTGAGCGCCTGGTCGAAAACTCGTTCAAGGCGATAGACGACGGCGCCTATGATCTGAAAAGGAGCGCAAGCCACGACGCCATCAGCGTCAAAAAGGCAATCTTTGCCTGCAAACATGCACCCCTGATAACCGAGGTCAAGTTCTCGTCGCCCTCACGGGGCAAGATACGCGAGGTTGGCACGCCGGCCGAAATCGCGATAGCGATGGAAGAAGCCGGCGCAACCGCTCTTTCCGTCCTCACCCAGCCGTACATGTTTGACGGCTCGCTTGGGAACCTGCTTGCGGTTAGAAAGGCGGTGTCGATACCTCTTCTCATGAAGGACATTGTCGTAAGCGAGGTCCAGATAGACGCGGCAAAGCAAGCTGGCGCCGACTGCATACTGCTAATCAAGGCAGTGTTTGACCGCGATCTGGCAGAGTCAAGTATTGAAAAACTGCACGAGCACGCGCTCAAGAGAGGGTTAAACGTGCTTGTCGAGGCGCACAGCGAGCAAGAATACGCGGACTGCCTCTCTTCAAATTACGAGCTTGTCGGTATCAACAACCGCAACCTTGCAGACCTGAAAATAGACATCGCCAACACCGAGCGCCTCATCAAGAAACTCGGCAAGGGAAAAAGCGCGGTGATAAGCGAAAGCGGGATAGCCAAGCCGGCGGACATTCAGTACCTGCGCAGCGCAGGCGCGGACGCGTTTTTGGTGGGAACAAGCATCATGGAAACAGACGACGTCGGCACCAAAGTCAGAGAACTGTACAACGCCCTGTGAATATTAATAACCCTTGGGGGTTACTGCACCACATCGAGACATGCTTGGAAGCTATCCCGTCGGCGGCAAGTTCGGCAGGTATGGGGGCAAGTTCATACCCGAGACGCTAGAGCCGGCCGTGCGGGAGCTGGAATCCGCTTATGAAAAATACCAAAACGACCCCGAATTTCAAAAAGAGTTGCATTACTACCTCACCCAGTACGCCGGGAGGCCCACTCCGCTGTATTTTGCAAAGAATCTCACGGAATACGCCGGCGGGGCCAAGATACTGCTAAAGCGCGAAGACTTGTTGCACGGTGGCGCGCACAAGACCAACAACACGCTCGGCCAGGGCCTTTTGGCCAAGAGAATGGGCAAAAAAAGGATAATTGCAGAGACAGGGGCGGGTCAACATGGAGTCGGGACGGCCCTTGCGTGCGCAATGCTCGGCCTGTCTGCAGAGGTCTACATGGGCTCTAAAGACGTCGAGCGCCAGAAGCTCAACGTGTTTCGTATGCAGTTGTTGGGCGCAAAGGTGCACTCTGTCGATTCTGGGACAAAGACGCTGAAAGATGCAATCAATGAGGCAATCCGGGACTGGATTTCAAACGTCAATTCCACTTATTACCTCATAGGGACCGTGATGGGCCCACACCCCTATCCGATGATGGTCAGGGATTTTCAGAGCGTCATTGGCAAGGAGGTAAAGGACGAGATGCAGCGCGATCACGGCAGGCTGCCAAGCGCCATCGTGGCCTGCGTCGGCGGGGGCAGCAACGCCATGGGCTCGTTCTACCCGTTTGTCGACGATTCATCCGTGAGGTTAGTGGGAGTCGAGGCGGCTGGAGAGGGGATAAAATCGGGCAAGCACGCGGCCACCCTGACTGCAGGCACCGCCGGCGTGCTCCACGGCATGTTCACGTACGTCCTGCAGGACAGGGACGGGCAGATAATGGACACTCATAGCATATCCGCAGGTCTCGACTATCCCGGCGTTGGGCCGGAGCACTCGATGCTCAAGGACCTAAAACGCGCCGAGTACGTCCCGTGCACGGACGACGAGGCTGTGGAGGCATTTCTGACGCTTTCAAGGCTGGAGGGCATCATACCGGCTCTTGAATCGTCGCACGCAATCTCGCACGCGATAAAGATGGCAAAAGAGATGGACAGGGATGAGATTATTGTCGTCACACTATCGGGCAGAGGAGACAAGGACGTGACAATCGTACAGGACTATCTCAATTCAAAAAAGGGCCGCAAACATCATGCTGCAAGAAGAAAATAGAATCAACGCAAGGTTTGCAAGCCTTGCAGAAAAGCGAGAACGCGCCCTTGTCTGCTACGTGGTAGCAGGCTATCCTGACGACAAAACGACTGTCGAAATTATTGACGCACTGGTCGCCGGCGGCGCCGACATTATCGAAATAGGCATACCATTTTCAGACCCAATAGCCGACGGCCCGACCATCCAGCGCGCATCGCAGGCTGCGCTAGAAGCCGGTTCAACGCCTGCCAAGGCGCTGCAGGTTACAAGGCAGGTGAGGAAAAATCACCCCAACCTGCCGTTGCTTGTAATGACCTACTCAAACATCTTTGTAAAGCCAGGTTGGGATGGCTTTATCCTGCGGTGCAAAGAAGCAGGAATCGACGGCTTTATCCTGCCAGACATGCCAGTGGAAGAGGCGTCGGACTATTCGCCAAAGGCGGCGCAACACGGCATGGCGACTGTGTTCCTTGCGTCTCCAAACACCCCCGAAGAAAGGCTTGAAAAAATAGCGCAAAATTCGTCAGGGTTCATGTATCTCGTCTCGGTCTATGGCATCACGGGCGCAAGGCGCGCCTTTGAAGACTATACAAAAGATGCTGTGCAGAGAGCAAAAAAAGCCGCAGGAGGCAGGATACCCGTCGGAGTGGGCTTTGGGATAAGCAAGCCAGAGCACGCCCGCTTTATGGTAAACGCCGGCGCTGACGCAATAATCGTCGGAAGCGCCATAGTCAACAGGATTTCAAGTGCCAAGAGCAAAAAGGCGATGCTAAAAGAGCTAAAGGCGTTTTCCGCGTCGCTCAAAAAAGCGTGCCGCTAGTAGGGCATCACAAGGCCAGAATTGTCACTTGCAAACAGGATGTTGTTCAGCGTGACTTGGAACCGCCTGCCGTTGTGCTCCACGATGACTTCGATGTCGTCAAGCGATTCGGAAGCCTCGTCGCCTTCCAGCTTTTTTATCGTCACGTGTATGGCCTCGTGCGACACGAGCGCGTCCATAAAGGGCTCGATTTGTGAAAAACTCCCCCGGCCGGCCCTCGCGTCCTGCGCCGACTGGATGACAAGCATAGTCTGGCCGCTGTATGTAAAGTAGCCAGGCGAGCCGTCGATGGCGCAGGCAAGCGCGAAGTCGTTTATCGCCATGCAGGCTTTTAGCTATTGCATCCGCCTTAATCCTTTTCGCTGTAAAGCAGCCGTAGCTCATCGAGGCTGAGTTTAGAGCCGGATTCAAGTTTCTTTCTTGCAGTCTCTTTTACCTTGAAAAGCGCGTCGCTTGGCAGGTTGTAGCCGTACTCCTCGCGCTGGCGCTTTCTCATGGCAGACATTTCGTCTAGGCGCGCGTTTATCGCGTCAAAGCGCTTGGCAATGCTTTCGTACTCGGCAAGGCGCAGGTTGCGCTCGGCCGCCAGCTTGCGCTTGGCGTCGTACAGCTTATCCATTTCCAAGTTGATTTCTGCAGTCTTGGCGCGCAGCGCGTCGCGTTCGTCGTTCCGCGCCTTTACCGCGTTGCCAATGTCTGCCGACTGTTGCACGAGCATGGCGTACTGGTCCTTTATCGTGCGGGTGGCCTTTATCGCCTCCATCTTCATCGAAGCTTCCTTCACCCTTGAGAGTATCTCGCCTTTTTCGCGCTCACCCTTGTACTGCCTGCCGTCAATCAGCGCCTGATTCGATGCAACGATGGCTTGCAGCTCTTCTTCATTTTCTGAAGGGAGCCTTGCCTCCATCATGCTCAGGAAATTCTTGGACTGCGAGATCTTTTCACTCACCGACAAAAGATCCGAGTTGTGCTTGTCCACCTCTATCTTTACCTGCTTTAGCCTCTCCGTGACCGAGTCTAGCACCGTTTTCTGGGCCTTTATGGATGATATCAGGACGTGGAACTGGTTCCTGTCGATGTCGACAAGCCTGTCGGTGACGCCTTTCAGGTCGCCGGCGACCTTGCGCTTTAGCGCAACAAGGTCCTCCCATCCAAGCGACTCCAGCGCCTTGTCTCCCTCTGCTTCCAAGATACACAAGATACGTGCAAAATTAGTATAAAAGTATAAAGCCGCCTCAAATGAGGCTGGAAATAGCGATGAAAACCGCACTCTTGTAAGGGGGGCACATGCGAAAAACAGACCCAGAAATCGAAAATTCCTTCGTGACGTATGCCGATTTCAAGACATTGCCATAGATGGGGGCTGGCGGATTCCACCACAGGCATGCGGCGGGACAAGCTTTCTGACGCACTTTGAGCCAAGAATGGCCAGTTTTCTCCAGTGGGTTGAAGATTTTTTTATTTGGCGACCGTATTTTGAGCAACTTTGCACCAATTTCATGTCCAAACGACCGAAAATCGGCCATTTTGGAGCTATTCTTATATTCAAGCGTGCGTGACGTAGCCACGTTGGCAACACAAGCATATTGTGTAAAGTGTAAAGCAAAGAGGGAAATGAAGGGAGAAAAACAGGTCACCATGAAGAACGGACGCAATGCGCTTTCAGGGACATGCTCGGTCTGCGGGACCAAGATGTTCAAGATTGGCGGCGGTAGCAGTGCAGGCGGCAAGGCCAAGGCCAAAGCGCCTGCCAAAAAGGCTGCTGCCAAGAAGAAGGCCGGAAAGAAGAAAAAGTAGCGTTATACTTGTCCGGGTCTCCCCCGGACGTTTTTTCACCTTTTTAAAATTGGATGCCACCACCGCCCATCCGCCCCTCCCTCCCCTGCAGGTGCGCCGGACATTATATACTCCATCAGTATCGTAACGATCAGAAATGACCGAAACTTCCAGAAATGTTGTGGAGTTAGAAATAGAAGACATTGAAGGCGTCGGGCCGACCACTGCTCGCAAGATGAGAGAGGCAGGCATCAGTTCAGTCATGGAACTGGCCACTGCCGTCGCAGATGAGCTTGCGACAGACCTAGGCGGCTCCAAAGAGACTGCCAGCAACTTTATCATGGCAGCGCAGAAACTTCTCCGCGAAAGCGGTGTCCTTGACAACGAGTTTACCACTGCCGACGTTGAGCTTGAAAAGAGAAAGTCGCTCCTGCGCTGCTCGACTGGCGCAAAAGCGCTTGACGAGCTCTTGCTTGGCGGCATAGAGACGCAGGCGATAACCGAGTTCTACGGCGAGTTTGGCTCTGGCAAGTCCCAGATATGTCACACACTGTGCGTAACGGCGCAGCAGCCGCCTTCAGACGGCGGCCTTGGCGGAGGTGTGATACTGATAGACACAGAGGGCACCTTCAGGCCAGAGAGGGTCGACCAGATAGCAAGGGCGAGGGGCCTTGACGCAAGCGAGGTGCTAAAACACATCGCAATATGCAAGGCATACAACTCTAGCCACCTGGAGCTGATTGTAAAGTCAATGGGCAAATACATCGACGACTTTAAGGCCAAGATGATAATAATCGACAGCATCATCTCGCTCCATAGGGCCGAGTTTGCAGGCAGAGGCACACTTGCCGACAGGCAGCAGCGCCTCAACGGCCTGATGCACAAACTGGTCAGGATAGCCGAGATCTACAACGTCGCAGTCATTGTGACCAACCAGGTCCAATCGACGCCAGACACATTCTTTGGAGACCCGACCAAGCCAGCAGGCGGAAACGTCATTGGCCATGCGTCCACATACCGCATCTACCTGAGAAAGGCAGGAAACGACAGGGTGGCAAAGATAATCGACAGCCCGTACCACCCCTACTCGGACGTCAGGTTCACGGTGAACGAGAAAGGCATCGACGACACGGACGAGGCTCCGAAAAAGAAGTCCAAGGACGCAGCAGACGAGTAGTATCAACAGCTAGAGGAGCAGGTATTTCTTTTCTGCCTGCTCTAGCGCTTCTTTGTTTCCGCACTCGCTGACTAGCTGCGCCAGTTTTTCTCGCGCCCGCCCGCTTTTTATTGCGCCCCGGGCAATTTCTACCCCTTCTTTAAAGTCACTTGCGACCTTGCTTACAACGAGCGCCGCAGAAGCGTTGAGCACTACCATGTCCTCCTTTTCCTGCGGACCGCTACCGTATATAGCGGCAAGCGTGCTCTGGACAGATTCGTCCTTTGTTGTCACCACCAGCCGCTCGGGCCTTGCGACTGCCATTCCCACTACCTTGGGCCCAAGGCGCAGGCGCTTTATTGTCTGGCCGCCGGCAGTTACCCACAGGATGTCGTTTTCGCACGTGTTTGACAGCTCGTCAAAGCCGTCTGCCGCATGCACTATCATTGCCTCGTTGACGTAGCCCTGGCAGGCTTCTGCAAGCGTGTCCATGAAAAATGGTTCAAAGACGCCTATCACCTGGCCTGAAATGTTGGTGCACGGGTTGCTCAGTGGGCCCACCACGTTAAAGACTGTCCGTATCCCCACTGTCTTTCTTGCCGGCGCGACGTTCTTCATCGCAGGGTGGAATGCTGGCGCAAACAAGAACCCGATGCCAGTATTTTCTATGCATTTCTGCACTCTTGCCGGCGGCGCATTCAGGTCAAGGCCGATGCTTTCAAGGAAATCCGCGCTCCCGCACACCCCGGACACCGACCTGTTGCCGTGTTTGGCGACCTTGGCGCCTGCGGCAGCTGCGACGACAGCGGCAGCAGTGCTGACGTTGAATGTCCTTATCGAGTCGCCGCCCGTTCCGCAGGTATCGATGAGTGGGCCTGCTACTGCGGGCGTCATCCTCGTGGCATGACGCCGGACGGACTGGAGTATTGTGCGCAGTTCAGCCGGCGTTTCGCCCTTCATGGCAAGCGCCACGAGAAACGACGCAACCGACGCCTCAGACGCCTCTCCTTTCAAAATGGAATCGAGCGCGCCGGCCATCTCGGCCTCTGAAAGTTCTGCCCTTGCAACCAGCTTGCGTATCACCGGCCGCAGGTCTGCTGCTGCCTGTGCGGCGCTCATTTCATTTTTCCACCAGGGAGAGAAAGTTGGAGAGTATCCTGCGGCCTTCGCCTGTAAGTATAGATTCGGGGTGGAACTGGACACCTTCAATGGGATACTGCTTGTGCCTGATGCCCATTATCTCGCCGTCGTCTTTGGCGCGGGCTGTGACCTGCAGGCAGTCGGGGATGGTTTCCTTGTCAGCCACAAGTGAGTGGTAGCGGGTTGCCCGGAAGGGGTTGCTCACTTCCCCAAAGAGTCTGTCGCTGTTGTCGCTGTATTCAATAGTGCTAGTCTTGCCATGCCTGACCTTCTTGGCGTTTATCACCTTGCCTCCAAAGGCATGTACAATGCCCTGGTGCCCCAGGCAGACTCCAAGTATCGGGGTCTTTGGTCCAAGCTGCTGTATGACGTCGGTGCAGACGCCAAAGTACTTCCTGTCTGCAGGGTGGCCGGGGCCCGGCGAGATGACAATGCCGTCAGGCTTCATCTTTTTTATCTGCGCAAGCGTTATCTTGTCGTTTCTTACGACCGTGGGTTCGGCGTCCATCTCGCCCAAGAGCTGCGCAATGTTGTAGACAAAAGAGTCATAGTTGTCGATGACCAGTATCTTTTTCTTTCTGGCCAAGTGCTTAACCTTCGGTGGACGAGCTGTTGCACTCTTGCCAAAAGCGACCGCCTCTTTCCATTTGACTCCACCGGAAAGGTGCCTTTATTGTATTTAAATCTAGTGCGCTTTTTTGTGCAGGTGTAGAAAGGCTCTGGATGGAAATCCGGGAAGATATATAATCCAAGGCTTACAAAAAACACCCTGTCCTCAAAAAGAGAGTAGATGATATTTTGGTCAAGGTCTTCATAAACGGGTACGGAAACATCGGCCGGCGCCTTGCAACCGCGCTTTCTTCCGACAAAGAGATCCAGTTTGTAGGGGTCGCCAAGTACACGATAGACGACAAGGTCAAGGAGGCGCTGGACAACCGCTACAGCGTTTTCGTGCCGGAAAACATGGTTGCCGCCTTTAAGGAAAAGGGCTACAACGTGACAGGGCCGGTGAAAGATGCTGTCGCCGCTGCTGATCTGGTAGTAGACGCAGCAAAGGAAGGAGGTGGCTTTGAGAACAAAAAGGCGATGTATGAGCCAATGAAAAAGGCCGCGATATTCCAGGGCGGGGAGGACCGCCACGGCGAAACGGCTGTAGCAGACATGATCCACAATTCCCGTGTAAACTACTCCAAGGCGAAGGGGCGCACGTACGTCATACAGGGCAGCTGCAACGTCTCTGGCATGGGCCGGATAATGCAGCCGCTTGTCGAGAAATACGGCCCGCGCATAAAGCGCTGGGACGTCTCGCTCATCAGGAGGTGGGCAGACCTTGAGGACACCAAGGCCGTCAAGGATTCTATCGAGTGGGACAGGCACCCGCACCACCAGGACGACGTCAAGGACTTTATCCCGGATGCCAACCTGTACGTCGACGCCTTCAAGGTGCCCTCAAGGATGATGCACCTGCACCACATGACGATACGCTTTGACGGAAAGGCGCCTTCAAAGGACGAACTTTTCGAATGCTATAGAAACGAGTTTGGAGTGGCGATACTGAATTCTGCCAAGGGCACCGGAGACGTCCGCAAAAAGGCGATGGAGCTTGGCTTTGCGCATGGCGACACCAACATGGTCCACGTGCACGGTGACATCCTGCGCGTACAGGACGACACAGTGAAGCTGGGCTACTCTGACGACCAGACGGGCATGGTGATACCGGAAAACCACATGCTCATCCAATCGATGGCATTCAAGCGCCCAAGGGATGAAGCGCTGAAAAGGACCGACAGCCTCTTCCAGATGAGCAGAAAGCGCAAGATCCTCGAAGAAGAGTTCAAGTAAAAGGTAAAAAGACCGCCAAAAGTCGATTCGCCGGATGCTGACTGCTCAAAGCCGCTTGAGACAAATCACAAGCGGTTTGGATAAAGGGTAAAAGCCTTTTT
>DASUXB010000254.1:0-8481 GCA_036378195.1 Nitrososphaera sp. | reverse complement strand
CATGTGGACGAGTTTGGCATCGTGCACGAAATGCATTCGTCAATGGTTGTATAAAAAGCTAGTTATGGAAGGTTACGGACTTTTGTTGTTGTTGCCACTCCAAAGACGCAAGGCAAGAGCCATTGCAACAACAGGGATGGCTGGGTGAGCTATGGCGGCCCGGCAACACCATATGTGTGTCAGAACAGGTCCTTGACGTGGTCCCTCTGCAACACTGCGACAACTCCTATCAGAATCAGGCCCACAATGAAACTTCCCATCGACGAGAAGTACATCTCGGACCAGTCCCATATGGACCGCCACAGAAAGACGACTGCAAACAGGCCGACTATGCATGCCCACGCGGCTCTTCTTTTGCGTACTTTCTCCTCTTTTGGATCGCTGGCTTTGGCCAAAGTAGTACGTTATCGTCTTTGGATGACTTTAGAATTTATTCTGGTTTTACATAATTTGTTTCTGCTTGCTTTTTCCAAAGCAGCAACTGCAAAATCTGTCTATAGATGATTTCACGCCTTGCCTTTGTGCAGCTGGTTCTTTTACCGCTTTTCAAGCCACGACGAATAAGCCTGCGAGTCGATGCAAAAGACGAGCGCGCACTGGGCCAGAAAGCCCATGCTGTTCTGAAGCATCCTGACCCACATCGACGAGACAAGCGGCCTGCCGTCAGGGTTGCTTATCCGAAGCACCTTTTTGATATCGCGACTTGTCGTCGGTATCACCTCGTTGTAGACAAACTTGCTCTCCCTGTCTCCTATCTTGACTGGCAGGCCGAAGCGGAGCGCAAGGGCCTGCAAGAGCGGGAAGGGAAGCGTGGTTTTCGCTTCGTCGACCAGCTCTTTTTTCAGCCGGAAGGCAAGGTCGACCATGAGGTCCGTGCCCTGCACGTGCGAGCTGACTACGAGATGGTCGTCAGAGCCGGGGATCTTTGCGCTGTACAGGATGAGGGTCAGCCCCTGCGACGCGAGGCGCTGCTCTTTTTCCGGCTGCGAAATGGCGTCGCGTACAGCGTCGCGGGTCACTCCAAACCTGTTCTCGCATTCCTTCTGGAAAAGCTCCGTGTATACGGTCGCCATCTTTTTCTTCTTTTATTTTTCAGCTAGGTGCACATATTAAAATTTCAGCGCAGGCGATCATGCTCTTTTTTTCTACGCGTGCTGCACAGCCTTTGAAATGGCGCGAGTGCACACACACGCCTTGCAAATTCCCTGTATTATTTCTGCCAGTTTTCTGCTTTTGACGCCCATATGTATTAAAATTACAGAATAGCGCTACTGTGTGCGTGCAGCAGGAGGAGCGCCGCTTTTGCGACAGGTGCATGAGCCGGACTGTCCACGAGGTCGTCGAGGAGCCGGACGCAATATACACCTACAAGCGCCGCAGGCTCTACAAGTGCAGAGAGTGCGGCCGCAAGAGCTTCAAGCGCGGCCTGCGGCCCAGCGCGGAGTCTGTGTACTGATATGGACGACAGGCTTGCAGACGGCATAGTGAGGCTCAAGGCCGACTTTGCCAAGAACTTTACAGGCACGAGCCCTATGCACGAGGCAATACCGCTCGCACCTTCGGACCTTCTGCCAATAGAACAAAACGCGCTTGCAGCACTCCATAATTTTGCAAGGAACAACCCGATATACTTCAAGTGGCACGACTCGCAGTTCCTCGGCGTCCCGTGCAGGGTGTACGAAGGGGACATCAACGAGTACTGGCTTGGGAGCATCAAGCACGACTCTGGCTACCAGCCGTTCTACCCGACCTGGATACTATCGGCGTACGCCCTGGCCCTTGCCTCAAAGAGGCTGGGCTTTTCGCAGGTGGTGGATATTGGCTCCGGCGACGGGAGGATTGCCTACTGCGCCAAGGTGGCCGGGCTTGGGGCGCATGGG
Source organism: Nitrososphaera sp. (assembly GCA_036378195.1). Lineage (GTDB taxonomy): Archaea > Thermoproteota > Nitrososphaeria > Nitrososphaerales > Nitrososphaeraceae > Nitrososphaera. The sequence goes on along the minus strand of DASUXB010000254.1, from coordinate 6,601 downwards.
ATAGAGATAGACGAAAACCTGGTGATGCTGCAGGAGCAGATTGCTTCTGCGACGGGCGTAGAGTTTGACGCAAGGGGCGCCGACGCGACGAAATTTGACTACCGTTCCCTTGGGCTGAGTGCGCCTGTATTCTTTATCTCCGGCCTGCCGGAGATGGGCGAGATGCTTGCCAACAGCGCAATAGCGCGGATACTTGCCGTGCCGGAGCTCAAACACGCGGCAGGCTTTGCTTTCATGGGCAGCCACTCGCTGAGAAAGTACGCAAGGGACCTTTCAAAATGGGGATGGGGAAAAGTGATAGGCGACTATGGCCTGCAGGTGGAAAAAGTGGTGACGCTTCCGACGCACTGGACTGCAGAGCAGGTCCACGACACGCCGTACGTCTTTACAAAGAAGAGAACCGCTCCGTGATTTATATTGCCTCCACTAGTATGAGAACTACTGTTCTTTGGCCGAGAATAACCTTCTCATGATGCTTCTGTGGCTTGGCGAACTCACGCTTGCCAGCTGGGTCCTGTCGTACGGCGCAGAGCACCTGTCTATGAGGTATGGGGCCAAGTTCGTCGGGCGCACCCTTTTGAGCGTCGCAACCACGCTCCCGGAGATCGCAATCGTCGTTTATGCGGCCGCCGCCGGCTCGTACGGCACGGCAATCGGCGCCGGCCTTGGAAGCAACCTGCTCATGATGACGCTCGGCCTTGCAATCATGCTTATCGTAGCCACCACGCGCCTGTCAAAGGCGCCGCTTAGGGGCATCGACGTTTCAACGTTCAAGCTGGACAAGATATTCCTGCTGGTAACGGCGGTGGTGAGCGCCGCGCTCTTTTTGGACGGCTATGACTATATCGACGGGTTCATCTTTGCCGGCATGTTTGCGGCGTACCTCGTGATGGCGCTGTGGGAGATGAAGAAGGAGAAGCAAAAGGCCCGGGTAGAGAGCCAGCTTGGGAACCACCACGTGGTTGCAGTCGAGACTCACCCGGTGAGCAACAAGCAGATGGCAAAAGCCGCCCTTGCGTTTGCGGCCGGAACAGCGGGGATATTCGTCGGCGCCGAGCCGTTTATCCACTCGCTCCAGGGGTTTTCGATAGACAGCGGCGTGTCAGTCATAGTCCTTGCAGTAATCATCAGCCCGATAGCAGGCGAGATGCCAGAGAAAATATCCATGATACTTCTTGCACGAAAGGGCGCGGCAGGAGCTTCCATAGCAGTCGCAAACGTGCTTGGCTCAAAGATACTGAACAACACGCTCTTGCTTGCAGTCGCGGTGTTTGGCGCAATGTACCACGGCGGGTTCTTTGCCCACATCAAAGCAAACCCGCTCCTTGAATACCAGATGATACTGGTCACGGTGATGACAATTGGCGCCGTCGCCATGATGTTCAAAAAAGAGATCGGCCTAAAGATAGGCATAATCCTTGCAATCCTGTACGCAGTCAGCCTCGCTATCCAGTTCATGCTCCCGCAGGACCTGACTCTCCACTAGGGTAAAATAGCGCGGCAAGTAATCCAAGGCGTGCACAAGATCCTGGCGCCGGTCGACGGCTCTACCTACTCGGCAAAAGCCTTTGAGCAGGCGGTTTTGATTGCCAAGGGGACAGGCGCAAGCGTGACTGCAGTGCAAGTCATAGAAACTCCTCCGACAGTGTACGTAGGGTCCCAGAAGGTGCTCAACGACGCTATGGCAAAATACCGGAGCGAGTCTGCAAAGGTGCTCGACGAGTGCAGGGCCGTCGCGGAAAAGCTCGGGTTTGCAATAGAGACTGCTATCCTCGAAGGCGAGCCTGCCGCAAGCATCGTCGCGTTTTCTGAAAAAGGGGGTTTTGACCTGATAGCGATGGGGAGCAGGGGCCACGGCAAACTGAAGGAGATGGTTCTTGGGAGCACATCGAACACAGTCCTGCACAAGGCCAAGTGCTCAGTCCTAATCGTGAAATAATAGCTAGTCAGTCAGTGTATGTGCTTGCGGCCCACTGGACGACTACTGAACTGTCCTGGCCGTATTTTCTGGCAGCAGTCTCTTTCAAGTCGCCTTCCAGCTTTTGCTTTCGCAGGGCATGTTCCGCACTTGCCGAGTGCTCTTTAGCACTTGCCACGTCGACTGCCACGTCGCAGACGTTGCACCGCAGCTTTTCTGCCGCCTGAGCCACGTACGTTAGAGCCTGCCGGCGGTATAAAAATAGATGCGTATGCATGTGCGGCAAAAGCCATTTATGAGATGGCCACGTACACTTGCGGCATGGAAATCGAGCCTGCCGCAAGGGCAATACTGTCAAACCTGACGCGGGGCTCTGAAGGTGCGTCGCTTGGCCAGATGAGGATGTGGCTGACGCCGGAAAAGGCCGAGAACGAGTACAACTATAGCATCAACAAGGGGTATTTCGAGATGCTCCTTCGCGTGGCGCTCAAGGACCTGATTTCCAAGGGCTACATCAGGTCGAGCCTGCCCGACGGCATGGAGGACGGCGACGCGCAGGTGTTTTCTCTGACCGACGAGGGCACGAGGCATGTGGAGGAACTTGCAAGACAGGCCGAGCAGGCCGCCTCCGAATACTGATTTTGACGATAAAAACATTCAAAAGCAACCGCAAGGCTATTGAACGCTCGGCGACTGGTGGGAACACGGATGACATCTTCATCATCAACAAAGAAGGGGCAGAAGGAAAAAGAGAACCAAGAGCGCCTTGCGCGCGCCGTCGATACGCTTGACGCGATTACAAAGAATAACGACGTGCAAAAGAGTATCCGCAACATGATAAAGGAAGTCCTGATGGCGCTCAAGGACGAAAAATCGGGAAGCGTGTCAGTCCGCGCGGCAAATGCCATAAGCCTGCTTGACAGCGCGACCCAGAGCCCGCAGATGCAGTCGCACATACGCACCATGCTGTGGCAGGTAGTGTCGACGCTGGAAAGCATCCGGGAATAAAATAACTTTCTCTTCACCTTGTGGTATATGCGGCGAGTCTCTCCTTACGGCTCCTGCTGCAGACGGCCTCTACCTTGTTCTTCTTCTGTTCTTGCCCTTGCTTTTTGCCACGTTTGCCTTGGCCCTCATGCCCTTTGACACCGACCTGGCGTGCTTCTTTGCCCCGCGGATTTTCTGGTCCGCCTTTGCGCCTTCTTTTCTGGTTATCCTTTTCATATAGCGCACTGTCGTTCTGCTCTGCTTTTTGATAACTCGGGCCCCTTTCTTTGCCGCCCTTGTCGTTTTCGGCGCCGCTTTTGCGACCCGCCTCGGCATACTGCCTGCCAGCTCTGCTGTCTCTCTTGCCGCAGACGCTGTCTGCTCTACGGCGCCGGCAGTGTCTTCGATGACTCGGCTCTTTTGTATGTCCTCTGCAGTGTTCCTGATGCTGCGCGTCGTGTCGCGCATCGCAAACGCCGCATCGCGTCCGGCTTCTGCCGCGTCAGATATGGCGCCACTTTCGTTGAACGTGCTCACTGCCTCCTTGACTGTGCGAGAAGCGTCGCGTACCTTGCCTGCTGCTTCTTTTACCGCCTCGGCTGCCTTTTCCGGGTCAAATTCCTCGCCAAATGCAGCCTCTGGCTTGCCTGCACGCTTTGCTGCTGCTGTCATGTGTAACGCGCCAAATCGTGTTATAAAAGCTCGGCTGCGAGTGGTTCTATAATATATATTTCCAACAGCCGGTGTGTGCAGTAATATGCTACCTAGTGGGGCTTTTCACCGGTTTTGGAGGCGGCGGCAGTTTTTCGAGCTTGTGCGTCGGGTTTGCAAGGTAGTGCCTGGAGGCCCCCTCGCCTGACAAAACAATGTTGCAATTGACGCACCTGTACCTAATGGCCATCGGAATTTACACCAGCACACACTATTGTATATACGGGGTAAAAAACGCTGTGGAGAGTTTTTTACCGCAGGCGGACAATTTCGCGGTTGTCCGGGACGCCGGAGCGTATCTTTAGCCTGGAGTATATCGCGCTTGCGACGTTTTCTGACTTTGTCCGTTCGCCGTGGTTTACGAGCACGCGCTTTGGCTTGACCTTGGCTACAAAGTTCATTATCTGGTTAAAGTCGCTGTGGCCGGAAAAGCCGTCGATTTTCTGCGTCTGGCACCTTACGGGCACCACCTTGACCTTCCCCGACTTGTCCATCATGCTCACTTCCGACACGTTGCCGTCAAGGACGCGCCTGCCAAGCGTGCCGTTAATCTGGTACGACACAAAGATTATCTTGTTCTTGGGGTTTGGCGCAAGTTCCTTGAAATACTCGACGGACGGGCCGCCTTCGAGCATACCCGAAGTCGCCATGATTATCGCCGGGTTCTGGTCGTTTATCGCCTCTTCGCGCTTGCCTCCGCTTATGACCGTGAAATATTCTGACGTGAACGGGTTTATGCCCTGCGAGACTGACCTGCGCACGTCTGCCCCCAAGTAGTGCGCGTACGACATGTGTATCGCGCTTGCCTCCGATATCATGCCCTCGATGTATATGGGCGATTCGACGAGCCTGCCCTCGCTCATCTCCTTTGCCATCACCAGCATTATCTCTTGCGCCCTGCCGACAGCTGGCACGGGTATCAGCACCTTGCCTCCCTCCGACAGCACCTTGTTTATCGACTCGGAAAACGTCCTGTACACGAACGCCTGGTCCGGCATCACGTCCGAGGAGTTGCCGTACGTGCTTTCTGTTATGAGCGTCTCGACCCTCGGGTATGTCGCCACCGCGCTGTCGAGCAGCTGCGTCCGTGCATACTTGTAGTCGCCAGAGTAGAGTATGTTGTGCGCGCCAGAGATGTTCAGGTGCACCGTGGCACTTCCCATGATGTGGCCGGCGTTGTTCAGCGTGACTGTGATGTCCGGCGAAATGTCGGTCGGCTTGCCGTACGGGAGCGTTATCGTGCGCTTTATCACTTCGTGGACATCCCTTGCCTCGTACGGCAGGTACGTGCCGTTAGAGTTTGCAATCTTGACCGAGTCCATCTGGAGAAGCGTCATCAGCGGAAGCGTCGGCTCGGTGCAGTACACCGGCCCCTTGTAGCCGTACTTGAAGAGCGCCGGCAGGAACCCCTGGTGGTCGATGTGGGCGTGGCTAATTACAACTGCATCAAGGTCGTCCAGATTAAAGTTGAGCCAGTCTATCCTCGGGTACGCATCAAGGCCAGACATCTCGCCCGGGTTTATGCCGCAGTCAAGCATGACCTTGCTCTCTGGCGTGACTACGATAAAGCACGAGCGTCCCACCTGCTTTACTCCCCCAAGGCAGAACAGCATCACCTCTTCGCGGTTCTGGGAAAGCTGGGGCCTTGGCGTAAAGTCTGACGGCTCGCTCCTGCCGTTTCCGTTCTCTGACACGTTGCCGACTACGAGCGAGCCACGGAACAGCCTCCTGCCGAGCTTTTGCAGGAAATCAGAGCGCTCCCTTGCAGAGTTCTTTAACGTTGAATGTATCGTGTTGATGCTGGTAGATGGTATGTGCGGCGAGCGCCTCGTGTGGGCTATCCAGCCCGTGGACTTGGCAATTTCTACTATCATCGCCGGGTCTATTGCCTCCGGCCTGCTCACCTCAAGGACCACTTCGCCGGTCGCGTCATCGCAAAACACGGCCGACACCTGCACGTCCTTTGGCAGCAGTTTCACCACCGCCTGCCGCGTGGCGTCTTCTTGCAGGCGCACGGACGGGTCGGTGCGTATTATGAACCTCTTTTTCAGGCTCTTTGAAAGGGAAGAAAGGTAGTACGTCAGTTCGGTGAGCGCAAACTTGGGGTTTTTCGTGTAGAGCGCGATGTTGGGACCCTCGAACCTGACGTTTGTTATCTGCGAGTCCGCCGGTATCGATTGCAGTATTATCTTGGCTACCTCGTCCTCGCTCTCTGTCGTGACCTTGGCCACGTGAGCGGTGGCCTCTGCCTGCGCCGGCCTTCTCTGTTCCTGCCATGGCCTTCGCTGGGTATGCGCCTGCTTTTCCTCAAATTTCTCTACTTCGTTTTTTTCCAAGTTCTTGCCTCATTATTTCGTCCGGCTATGCCAAGTATTGTGCTGTAGAAAATGCCTCGGCACAAGCCAGCTATAAGTCATGCGTAACTCCACCTTGCAGATATAAAAGCATACTGCTCTTTAGTTCTGTCGAGATCAAGGGCGATTCCTTCGTTTTTGCCTGCTGTCGAAGGGCGGGCGATATTGTCGAAAGGAGGGCGTTTCTTACTTCTTTACCTTGGCGGTACTATTCCTAATCTCTTGAATCCATCTAATCACGTGCGCTTCTTTTGCTTGATTGATGTATTCAGTATCTAGCAAATCATCAATTCTTCGGGCAACTTCAGTAATGATGCTTTCACTCATACCTGCTTTTTGAGCAGTCCTAATTATCATGCTAACTTTTGTCTTGATGTGAGGTGGGACATAGGGATTAAGATTAAGCATCTGAATATCTGCGCAAAACCCGAAGACAGTCTCAATGTCCACCTTAGGGAAAAGTAAAATCGAAAATAAGGCATGTAGATCGTGTATCAGATTTTGCCTGTAGTATTAATTCTCAGCTTCCTGCTGTATTCTCTTCTGATTTTCGACCTGATACGCCCAAATTGCGATATAGACTGTCAGCCAAACGGAACTAATCGTGACAAGGGTTCCAAAATATGTTAGT
>DASUXB010000253.1:0-3596 GCA_036378195.1 Nitrososphaera sp. | reverse complement strand
ATGTGAAAGCTGTCTTCTACCAAGTGGCGATAGCCAAAATCCGACGTCCTGACCCATCTTTCCATGAGCTCCAAGACCGATCTTTGCGTATGGTTTCTCACCATCAGCAAGAACACGTCCTTCATTTCTTCTGCAGAGATCTTGGCCAGCTCGTCTATCTCTTTCTCTGTCAGGTTGTCAAATATCCTTTTCACTAGGACACGGCGGACGGTTATGAATCCTGCCTTGCTTGCGTGCGCGTGCCATTCGACATGCGAAGCCACTATCTGGTTTGCCAAGGCGTTGATGGTTATATTCTTGTGGTCGGCTTCTTCCTTTAGCTCCTCCAGTATCGCCTTTGGGAACCTGAAAGTGATGCTCGCACTACCAGAGTCCGCCATAAGTACTAACCGTGGAGGATTGACTTAAAGACTTGGAGCGCGGCGCAGATTTGAAAGGTTGTTTTATCCGGATTTGGCGACGCCGAGGCCTTATGTGATCCTGAAAACTAGAAGATGTGACGGTTGCAGGCTACTGGCATCTTGTTAGTACATGTTTGGGTGCAATGTACACACAGCGCTTATAGCTGACTGAAAATCCCATTTACTCTCGATGCTGTCTGATTCTCAACAAGACTCAGAATTCGCCCCTATAGAGGAAAAAGGCCACGATACTTACGATTGTAACGGCAAAAAGGGGAAAGAAAGGTACAGGATCTGCGTGGTATGCCGCAACGCCATCAGCCGGAGATCCTTGAGCTTTGAACCGCGCCTCATCAACGACAAGGACTTTTACAGAGAATGCTGGGGCAGAAGAATAACAGGTTTAATCTATCTGAAAGACGCTCTTCTTCTGCTACTAGTTCAGGCAGCAGCGAAGGTGGGTTAGTTATATATGCAAAAAATAGCCTCGCAAAAGAATAAAGAAAAAGAAAGGGATCTCTTTTTTGCCCTCCGCGAATCCTGCTACTGGACCGCTTCCGTGCTTGGAATGTCAAAACCATGCCTCAATGCTTGCCCTTTATGCTGCAAAGACAATGTGGCATTAATCCCGCTCTGCTGCGACGAATCGTACCGGTATGCCCTGTCAGAGGCGCAGGGCTTGGAGCTTTATTTTTCAACCCGCCAGAGGAGTGCCACAGCTTGAAAAGGCTGGTGGTGCCGTGCGGCTGCGTGCTGACTTGGAATGAAAGAGCGCAAGAAGTCATCCTCTGCGAAATGCATGGCTTGCAATATGAAAAATGGCGCGGAAGCACCGAGAATTTCATCAAGATTATCGCCACGCCCCGGTTCAGGCTGGTTTCGCGTATCGACAGCGCGATGCAGTGCTAGCAAAGCGCGCGGCTGCTATACATCATGACACAAGCCCAACAAACATGACAGGCGATCTCGCAGACAAGCTGGAAGACAGTTCAATATCTCGGCAGGAGATAATCTTGGAACTTGAAAGGCAGGGCATCGACACATCCTCACTTTGTGAACTGTCTCTGGATCAGCTAGAAGAGCTGCTAAAGGCCGTCGAGCGCCTCTCCTCCAACGTATCTTGCAAAAAGAGGCAAAGCGCCGGCGGCCATAGCGGTAAAAACTCAGTCATTTCCTCTCTGGACAAAAAGATCCTGCTTGCACTGCTGTCTTGCGAGGGCAGGATCTCCTCCATCGCGCTGTCGAAAGAGACCGGCGCGCCCCTTAGCACGGTGCAGAGGAGGCGCAAAAGACTTGAAACCGACTTGATCAAAGTGTCCTACCTTCTCAAGATGGAAACGCTTGGATGGCACGCCGCGATGGTCTTTATCAGCACGCAAGGCGGGACCTCAAACAAGGTCGGACAAGAGCTCTTGTCCTGGAAGAAATCCGTCATTTGCGTCAGCAGGGCCGCGGGAGAAGAAGCAACAGACATCGTGGCACAAGTAGTCTTTCATGGAAATGAGGATCTTTTGGATATAATCGGGCGCGTCAGGGCAACGAAAGGCGTCAGGAGGCTGTTCTGGATAGAGCTGGTCTCCGCACTCGGCAAGAACAGCAGGTACTTTGAATTCGTCATCGACCGGCTATAGCAGACAAAAACGTTAAAGTAAGTCCACCCTATGCGTTCCTTTTGTACAAAAAGTATTTTTTTAGATCAAGATTAATAGTCATCCGTACATTTACTTTTTACATGCGTGAGGTAGACAAGACGTTCCGCTTTCCCAAAGGCACCAAGACAAGCGTCTCTGAAATAACAGACGGCATCTACAGGATATCCGGGTTTGTAGAAGATTATGGAATCACGTTCAACCAGTTCCTGATAGACGACGAGAGGCCCACCCTGATACACACGGGCCCCGTCGGCATGTATGAAGCGGTTGCAGAGAGGGTGAAGGAGGTCGTCCCGCTTGAAAAGCTGGCGCACGTCGCGTTTCTGCATTTTGAAAGCGACGAATGGGGCGGGATGGAATTTCTGAAATCACCTGACGTGAAATTGTTGTGCAGCGACTTGAGCTCGAAATTGAACCTTACCGGCTGGGATGGAGTGCCAATACATCACATCGCGTTCTGGGACAACGATGTCCTGAAGACGGGGAGAAGGAGCCTGCGGTTCATCATGACGCCGCATGTCCACCACTGGGACAGCATGATGATTTTTGAAGACACTACCAAGTCGCTCTTTCCCTCCGACCTCTTTATCCAGCCGGGCGACAACAAACCCATCATATCTGACGATCTCTCGGAGGGCATGATAGCGCTATACAGGGGAACGGGCATCTTTGCAAGCGAGGCTCCCGTCCGAAATACTGTCAAGCGTCTGTTAAAGATGGAACCTCGGATGACTTTTCCGATGCACGGCTCTTGCATCGACCGTGGTTTGTTTACGCGGTACGCAGACGCGCTGATGCAAAATGAATTTGCGTATTCTGACACGCTGCTGGGGCAAAAGCTGCAAGTCGGCTGATATAGCGCTATCCGCGCCTGCACAGGATGTTCGTGCCTGCTCTTTCGGTTGCTATTCTCTCCAGTTCGGAAAACGACACCTGCCTCCGCATTGGTGGTATCTCTACCGAATAGCCAAGCGACTGCATAAAGTCGTAGACGTCGCGGGGCGCGGCTCCGTACTCGATTATGCTTGGCGGGTGGAACTCCATCAGGACGGTAGTGCCTCTTTCCAGCAGTTTCTCCATGCCCTTCAATGCGCCCAGCTCGGCGCCTTCTATGTCCATCTTGACAAAGTCTGCCTGCTGGACGAGGTCGTCGATTCTGACCGTTTGGACTTCGACCGTGCCTTCGTTGCACCAGTGCGACTGGTAAAGCCTGTGCATCCCCCTGTTCATGCCGCACAGGTGCAGAGTCGCCTTGTCACTTGCCTCCGCCACCGCCGAGTTGTAGAGCATGACGTTTTGTATGTTATTCAGCGCCATGTTCTTTTGCAGGATGTCAAAGTTTCTGGGCTCTGGCTCAAACGCGTGCACCTGACCTGCCTGCTTGGCCATTATGAGGGTGAAATAGCCGATGTTTGCCCCAATATCCAAGCATGTTTGGCCGCGCTTTACGAGCCTTTTGATGAGGCGAGTTTGTTCTGGCTCGTAGATGCCGCGTTGCGTCAGCTGCATAGAATCCCTGTCGTCAACGTACATCCAGCTTCCT
>DASUXB010000252.1:0-3190 GCA_036378195.1 Nitrososphaera sp. | reverse complement strand
GCCGGTATGTTGTAGAACTGGCCCTTGAACTCGACCACGTCATCAGTCCATATCCGCTTTAGCGCCTGCAAAAATTCGTCTGCCCTTGCTCCCCTCTGGTTGTACGGCGCGCCGGACACCTCGTACTCGTCTTTTGACCATCCGATGCCGAGGCCGGCGATAGCCCGCCCACCCGAAAGGACGTCTAGCGTAGCAAACCTTCTTGCCAGCACGACGGGATTGTGGAAGAGCATGTCAATAAGGCAGGTTCCTAGAGAAATTTTCGTAGTGTTTCCTGCTACGTAGGTGAGAGTTTCAAGTGGGTCAAGCACGTTCTGGTATTCTGTTGGAAGGGAACCGTCAGGAGTCGCAACGTATGGCGTCTGCGGCTTTAGCGGCCACAGGAGGCGCTCAAACACCCAGACAGAATCGAGACCCTCCTTTTCTGCTTCCTTTGCTACATACAACACGTTTTCTTTGGTAGCGTGCTCTGTAACTTGCGGCAATAATATTCCGACCTTCATATCTGTACATGCAAAAGCCGTAGCAGCTATAATAAGAATTTTGGAAATTACTTTATTTTTTTTTACAGCTGTTATCTGCTGATTCGATTACGCGACATAAAAAGCGGTAGCTAAAGACTCAAAAGAATAATACTCGTGAATATTATGTGAAAATGCTTACCGACTCTAGTGACAGTTCTAGTTCTGGTGCTACTGATACTATAGATGACAAGATTGCTTATCACGAGGAGCTGGAACATATCGCTACTACGGCAGGAGACTTTACAAAGGCAGAGCACCACAGGAAGATGCAAGAGATTTACAAGGCTATCCAAGAGGCAGTAACCGCTGAAGCTGTTCGATCTAAAAGTCGCGACTAGACTCTAACATGAGCATCGGTGGCAACACTCGGTGTACGAGTCTAAGCGATAGTGGCAGACATGAATCTGGTCGATGTGATTTGTTGTGTGTGTATGTATGCAATTGCTTTTCTCCTCTAGCCCTTTACTGCATCTTGTGATACACAGGATCAAAAAACATGATGACTATTCGTCATCTCATGGCTGGCCAAAAACCACCAGTGTGCCACCCCAAGCATATAGCCAACCTTCAGTGTTGCAACCGCCGAGCCTAGTTATCGGTATCAGCGTCAGGGAATGTTTGCCTTCGGGGATACCTTGCAGCGTTATAATTCCTGTATCGAGTGGAAGGGGTGGAGACCTGCCTTCGTAGCCTAACCAGCGGGTTACACCTACAGTCTTGCCGTCGACTTTTACCACTGCTTTGATATCTGCACACTGGACAACAGATGGCGTGGCGTCGTCAGAAACGTCATCGAAGAATTGGAATTGCAGCGTCCGTGTCTGATTTACATTTACAAGATTTGTCACCACCAAAGACCTTGGAGAAGATCCTTCAGACTGGCTGCCTCCACTTTTTGTAAATTGAATGACTTTCTGTGCATGAATTGCGTCAATACTTGCTGGACAACATAGTGCCGCTATACTTTCTTCCAAGCTGACTCCAGGTTGTCGACCAATCAAAATAGGAACGGCGGCAGAAGAAGACGCTTCTGCTGTTGCCATCGTCGTTGTTGTTGCGGCATTGGCATTCTTTCCAATCGTAAATGCAGGAACTGGCAGTTGCAGCATCGACATGCCAGTGGAGGACAAGAAGAACAGTGAGGCACCCAGTATTATTGCCACTGCTGCAATCGACAGAACCGCAATTATCTTCTGGCTAGAACAAGCTTTCTTGGAGTTGCCAGTCACATCATAGTTACGTTAAGCTGAGTATAAGCATTGTTGACTATTGATCAGCAAGTAAATGATGCCTTTGCTCTTTTTGTTTTGAACGAGGCCGGTTAGTTAGTCATGACATCGTCTTGTCGCTGATATGGAGAAACTGTTCATACTCATCACTGCGCTGCACGCAGGCACTCTTGGCACATTAGGCAACATCAAAGTTAGCGCGAGCGTACAGAAAACCCCTGCCAGAAAAGCAACCCTGCTTGTTACTTTTCATCGCCGGCCACCTTCAAGCTCGCTTTCGGCAAGCAGGGCCAGGACTCGTACCCCGTTTTCCGTTATGGAATAGTACCTCGCGGTTCCGATTACGTTCCTTTCCTCGACAAGCCTAGCCTCAAGCAGCATCTCTATGTGGTTGTCCACCGTCTTCCAGTCAACCCCAAGCTCGTTTGCAAGCTGGAGCTTGTTCTTTTGCTCGCTCTTGACTGCTTCAAGAAGCTTTTGCCGGGTCGGGCTCCCGCGCATTTTTGCTACAAGCTTGAACATGTCATAGTCGTAGCCCTGCTTGCTCCACTGCGCCCTTACCCTTCCACGCCAGATGACTGTACCGGCGACAGCGCCCCACGTTATGGGAAGGGTGAAAGGCGCATACTCGTACACTGCCTTTGCTGCCTGGTGGTCAAGCGGCCCTGCTTGCTCTGCGTCTGCCAGAGTCAGGGCAAATTTGTTTCCGTCTACCTGACTTTTGTCTTCACTCAACTGGCTTGGCGACAATGTCGGGTTTCCGGACGGTTGCTGATTTGCGTCAGGGTTTGTAATGATAAGTTTGGTGTTTTCTTGAACGTTGGCATAGTTCATTGTATGAAACGTGTCAGCCACAACCTTTGCAACGACAATGGCCGTGATGCAGATCGCAATTATCGCCAGAGCCACGAATATGATGTCGATTATGCGCCATGTAGCAAGCAAATGTGTGATGCAAATCCGTCTTTAGGGTGTTCTAATAAGGTTTTACCCAAACGAAAAGAAGGAAAAGAGGGGGAGGGGAGTTTTTACTCTGTGCTGAACGAGTGTCCGCACGAGCAGCTCTTTGTGACGTTCGGGTTGTTGATCTTGAAGCCGGAACCCATCAGGCTCTCGACATAGTCGATGCTTGCGCCTTTCAGGTACCTTTGGCTGTAGCTGTCAACAAGAACCTTGACGCCGTTCTGCTCGATGACGCTGTCGTCCTCGTCGGCCTTTTCTTCAAAGCCCATGCCGTATGACAGGCCGGAGCATCCGCCGCCGGTGACGTAAACCCTGAGAAAGAGGCCAGTATTGCCCTCCTGCTTCATGAACTCGGCGACCTTTTCTGCCGCCTTGGGGGTTACTGTTATGCTTTGTACGTGTTGAGCGCTTTCCATGCTGCCTAAAAGTTGGGTTTTTTAATATAATAAGTTTTTGCTACTGTAAGAAGGGTAA
>DASUXB010000251.1:0-6228 GCA_036378195.1 Nitrososphaera sp. | reverse complement strand
TTTCTTTAGCAGAGAGGACTCGCAAAGCAAGGAAATGAACGACTGGCTGTTTGCAATAAACATGGAGGCGTCGCCGTACGCCACGGTAAAATGTCTTGAAGAGCTGCGCGATGCCGACCTTCGCGACGACATGCGCAAGGTGAGCGAAAGAAGGCTGCCTGTGGCCATATTTCACGGCGCCAAGGACAAGATCTGCCCTTTCGACTTGGCAAAGGTGATGAACAAGGGGATGGAGGGTTCGAGGCCGGTCATGTTTGAAAATAGCGGGCACGGGTTGAACATAGAGGAAAAGGAAAAGGCTAACGAGGAATTGGCAAAGTTTGTAGAGCTAGAGCTCCCCGAACAGACGAAAAAGTAAATCATAGTTTGTATGCTGCAGCCTGCAGCAGAATTAGTGGCTGCCCGCATGACGGAAAATGTCTCGTTTTTTCTGCCGCGACAGGTCTTTTGCAGACGCCCTGCCTGCAGGCTCGAATTCGTAGCCGCGCACCAGGGCAACGGGTATACCCTCTGACTTGCCCATCGCAAGTTCTGCCGCCGACGCTATCTCGTCTGCGACCGCGATTTCAGTCACGCGCAGTTTCTTGCCGAACATGTCTTTTTTGCCGATATAGTTCTTGATGGGCCTGATGCCGGCGACTCCCACCGCAACGTTCACCTGGCCTTCCCGGAACGGCCTGCCAAAGGTGTCGGTGATTATCACGGCAACGTCTTTGCCCTGATCCTTTTTGAAAAACAAGCGCAGCCTCCTTGCAGAAGCATCGGGGTCGATAGGAAGCAGGATTGCGGCATCTTTTCTAGCAAGATTGCTCTGGTCAACTCCGGAATTGGCGCAGACAAAGCCGTGTTTTGTTTCTGTGATGATTATGCCGTTTTTCATCATCACTATTTCCCTTGCCTCATCCAGTATCAATTGCACTACCCGCGGGTCTTTTTGCAACTCCCCGGCAAGCTTGGCTGCCTTTCTTGACGGCCTGACTTTGGCGAGGTCGACTACGCGCCCTTCTGCCTTGGACACGGCCTTTTGCGCGACCACCAGTACGTCGCCGTCCTGCAGCGCAATGCCGTTTGCATAGAGCGATTCAAGGATTACCGGGCCAAGGTCGCTTTTAGGCACAATGTCGCCGGCGACCTTGACAGGGATGACCGTTATTGTTGTGAAAGGCAACGCGGTATACAGATGATGATGTTGTGGGTTACAAAAACTAGCCGATTATTATCGGCTAAAAGAAATCGCTTCTGCTTCTATCTCGACGAGGATGTCGGTGTCTATGAACCGGTTGACCTCGACCATCGATGTTGCAGGCCTCGTTCTTTCAAAGAACTTGGCATGAGCCGCGCCTATCTTTTCCCAATCGCCAATGTTTTTCACATAGATCCGGGTCCTGACTACCTCTTCCAAACAGGATTCAAGCTGCAAGAGTGCTGACTCGATATTCATTATCGCCTGCATGGTCTGTACGTATGGGTCGGCAACGCCGACAATGTTCCCGCCTGCGTCAGTCGCCGTCGTTCCTGAAACGTGTATTATAGAGCCGACGCGAACAGCCCGGGAATATCCAACCGCAGCCTCCCATTTTGTGCCGGATGAAATATGCTGCCTTCTTGTTTCCAACGTTCACCAATTACAAAAATAGAGATATAAACAAAAAGTTACTACTTGTTCGTAGTCGCAAGCACGGCTTTTCCGTACTTTTTCTCCAGCAGATGCAGGAGCAGGCTCAGGTCGCGCCTTTCAATAGTGTCATCGGCCCTTTCCTTCACTATTTCCACAGGGCAAAATCCGACAGTATAGCCTGCGAGCGCGAACAGCTTCAGGTCGTTTGCGCCGTCGACTACGACTACAATGTCATCCTTTTTCACGCCCCATTCCTGTACGGTCGAACGTATGGCAGCCGCCTTGTCCGACGTGACGTTCAGTTTTACGTCGTGCAGCTTGTGGTCGTTGAATATCAGCTCGTTTGAGAATATCCTGTCAATCCCAAGGTCGTGCTTTAGCCGGTCGGTGATTATGGTAAAGCCGCCAGAGACGGCAATCATCTTCCACCCCGCGCTCTTTAGCGCGCTGCACAGCTCTTTTGCCCCTGGCATTATGGGCAGGTTCTCGGCAAGATCTTTTGCCTTGTTGTAGTCGATGCCGCGCAGGGCGTGGACGCGCTTTACAAGGCCCTCCTCCCAGTTTATCTCGCCGCGTATGCCGGCCTTTGTGATGTCCCAGATCTCCTTTTCCTTTTCAGGCCCCACGAGGGAGGCAAGGACAGGGAGATATTCGGCGTCGAGTAGAACGCCTTCTACATCAAAAACAGCCAGCATGTTTCGTTGCGTAAGCAAAGCAAATTCACCTCATTATATTAAGTTTAGTATGAACGGCCCCGGATTGTCTGCTGCTTTTTGTTGCTCAAATAGTCTGTCAGCAGCACCTTGTCGATTTCAGCAGGATTGATGTAGTACGACCTGCCCTTCACGTACTTTTCCATCTCGTTTACATAGCCAAGCAGGGAATCCTCCTCGCTTATCATGATGGTGTCGATGTCTATCTTCATCGAGTGGCATTTTTTCGCCTCCACTATCGTGCGCTCGCCGATGTACTGATCTACTTGCCGGTAGCGGTAGCACAGGTACACCAGTTCCCCGGACGCAACGTCAAGGTTCATGCTCTGGTTTGCCTTGACCGTGTCAAGCGTGTCCTTGTCAGGCGTGTAAAAGTGCGAGTACGGCCTCTGCGACAGGATCTTGTCCTGCTCGCCCTTGTCGTCGATAAAGCACGCGCTCGGGTGTCCATCGGTTACAAGCACGATGCGCTTGTTCTCCGCGCCGTCCTTTTGCAGAATCTTGCTTGCAAGTCGGAATGCCGCCTGGTAGTTCGTGTAATGGAGAAAGTCAGAGCCGGGTTCAAACGTTTTCAGGTACGGGATGTCCTGCGGGAGTACCTTTGACGCAAGCGCCCCAAAGCCTACGATGTAAACAGAATCAGAAGGAAAGAACTTGCGGTTCAAGAGATACAAACTCCACAGTGCGCGTTTTGCAGCCTCTATCCTGCTCATGTCGCCGTACATAGTCGAGTAGCGCATTGTGGACGAAAGGTCGATGCAGTAGACCATCGCCACGCGTACGTCCTGCATCGTCTCATATTCTTCAAAATCCTCCACGTCTATTTGCAGCGGGAGTTTCACGTCCTTGCCGTCCTTGAACGAGCGCTGGATTGTATTGAGCAATGACTTTGGCACGTTTAAGAGCCGGATGTCGTCGCCGGGCTCGTATTTCTTGCTCGTGTCAAGCACTATCGATCCCTGCCCATAGTCATGCGTCTCGTGCATCCCGTACTCGCCGGCCTTGAGCGCCTTCATCACGTCGCTCAGTATCCTGCCGCCGATGTTGACAAAGCCCTTGCTTGAAAGCCACTTTGGCGAGTCTTTCAGGTAGCCCTTTTGCACTAACTGGCGTACAAGCGGCATCCCGTCGCCGTCGTCCACTTGGTTGCAGGACTGCGAGCTCTGCTGTTGCTCTTTTTCCTGCGGGCCTTGCTCGCTTGACATCTGCGACATGACATTCTGCAGGCTCTGCTCAAGCTCCTGCAGGGAAGGTGTCTTTTCGCGGAGGGCCTCTCTGCCTATTGTTTTTAGCAGTTTGTCTAGGACATCTTTTGGCAGGTCTCTGCTTTTTTCCTGCTGCTGTTGTTGCTGCGGGCTTTGACCGTCGTCTTCCAGTGCAAAGTAGACGAATTTCTTGCTTCCCGGTACCTTACTGGGAGAGGGCATAGCTGTTGTCCTTCTTGTCGAGGAGTGGTGGCTGGATGTGGCGTAGGCCCTCAAGGACCACCTCGGCGACTGCGGCTGTAAACTCGCCGTCAAGGTCAGAAAGTGCGATGCTGTCAGTACGGATGCCAAGCTGTTTTGCTTGTTCTACGAGCTGCTTTTGCTCGTCCTTTATGGCAGACAGAGTCTCTGCGACTGCCGCTTTTAGCGCAGGGAACTTTGTCAGCTGCGACTCGTAGTCGGAGGTGTCGGCCTTTTTGCCGCCGGGCAGTACCTGCGACACCTGGAACGCCTTGTTCTTGGCAAATTCGTTCTTCATCTTGGCTATCTGATCCGGTGATATTTTCTCCACGTATTCAAGCGACACTTCCTTTAGCGTGGCATCTATGACAGAGTCCAGTATGTTTCTGCGGTTTTCCCGCGTGTCTTCCATCTCGGCAAGCTCGAACTTGGACGACTGGTGTATGCAGTGTATATCGCAAAAGCGCGGCACCGCCTTGATGTTGTATATGATAGAGCGCGTGCGCTCGGCTTCCCCTATCATCATCTCCATCGAGTGCACCGCCATCCTGACGCTGACTCCCTTGTCGTGATTGACGTCGTGGTGGGCGCGTGTCGCCTGCGTTATCTTGGCAATCGCCTTCACTATAAAGACGGGCAAGAAAACGTTCTTTGGATCTGCGACCCTTGTTTCCTGTGTTATGATCAGCATCTCGTCGCTCACAGTCTTGGGGTAGTGCGTGTCGACGTGGCTCTTTAGTCTGTCAAACAAAGGCTCGATTATCTTGCCAGAATGGGTATAGTCAATCGGGTTTGCAGTGGCGATTATCTTGACGTCAGGCTTGAACACGACGGGGTAAGCGCCCGTGGTAAACCGGCCTTCCTGGAGCACGCTCAATAGCGACACTTGCTTTCTTGGGTCAAGCACCGGCAATTCATCAATGCACAGGATGCCGTGGCGCGCCTGCAACAGCTGGCCTGCGGAATACGACTCCATGCTGTACAGCTCGACTCCTTTCTTTGCAATCTTTATCGCGTCTATCTGCCCCACGAGGTCCTTGACAGAGATGTCTGGCGTGGAGAGGATGTACTTGAATCTGTCAGCGCCAGAGAGCCAGTCGATCTTTGTTTCTAGTTTGTCCTGACGGATGACGTCCTCGCATTCCCTTGACACCGTGAACTCGGGGACTGTCCTGACAACCTCTCTGTCTGCAAGCAGCGCAGAAAGGTGCTCCTCAGGCATCGAGGTCGGGATGTCGTTCGTGACTGTCCCGCGCACGACAGGAATTGGAGAAAGCAAGTTCTTGGCAATTGCCTCTGCAATCTTGGTCTTGGCCTGCCCAATCTGACCCACGAGCAGGATGTCGTGTCCAGAGAGAATCGCGCGGTTGACGGCCGGCACTACGTCGTCGTCATAGCCGATGATGCCGGGGTACGGGTGCTCGCCTGCCTTCAACTTGGCAACGAGGTTGCCGCGCAGCTGCTCCTCTACTGTGACGTGCTTGTAGTTAATTTTCAAAAGATCGCCAAGCGTCTTTAGCTGTTTATAGTCTTCGGGCACACCAGGCATTACCTCTGAATACTTGGGCTTTGAAGTGTAAGAACGGCGGACTGTTTCTTCTATCTTGCTGCTGCTCATATTAGTGAGACGGGCTGTTTTCGACCCTCACAAATTTAAAGATACTCAATGATTTTCTATCGCAAGTTCCAGCTGGCGCAGGTATTCTTCGTTTTCCAGATCCTGCGCCGTCTTGACAGGCCGGGCCACCAGTTTTGGAGCCACTGGAGCCTCTTTCTTTGACGGCATATTTCTCGTTTTTATTATAAGGCTCAGCTTATAACGATTTACCCGAACCAAACCGCGCAATGGAATAAAATATTTTTACAAAACTGCTTCCTGTGTTCAATAACCAGTGTCAGCAGGCGGGCGAGGCGGCTGTTTGTTGTAAATATTGCATGGTTTTTGCGCCCGCACGCCCAGCATGGTTTTTATTGCCGAGTATACGCCGTGAAGGTGATTTGTCCGCTTCGGAGTACAAACACATACTCAGAATCGCCGGAAAGGACGTTGAAGGCAGCAAGAAATTGCTTGTCGCCATCAGCGAGATTAAAGGCGTAGGTTACAATTTTGCCCAAGTATTGACGCAGTCGCTGAACGTTAACCCGAATATGCGCGTCGGCTTTCTGACAGACAAGGAGCTACGCGAGATAGAGGAAGCTATCTCTAATCCAACCAAGTTCGGCGTGCCGGAATGGTACCTGAATCGCAAGAAGGACATGGACACTGGCACGACGCACCACATGATTACTTCGGATCTTGATTTTGCCATTGGCAACGATGTTGACCGCGAAAAGACGGTCATGAGCTGGAGGGGCTACAGGCACATGTTCGGCCTGAGAGTGAGAGGCCAACGCACAAGGACGACCGGCAGGAAGGGAGGAGCAGTCGGAGTGAAAAAGACCAAGCTCGTCA
>DASUXB010000250.1:0-7259 GCA_036378195.1 Nitrososphaera sp. | reverse complement strand
TGGCCGTTACGAGATACAGGCAGTTCCACAAAGCTAGGTAAGCCGCAGGACATCGCCAGATATCTTGCGGATTATCTCCTCTGCCTTTTCCTTTTTTACCATGCCTGTCACAAAGTGGGGCTTGCCGCCTCCCCGGCCGTTGGTGCCGGCAGCCTCGCGGAAAACCTTGTTGCAATCAAGGTCTATTGCCTCGCTTCTTGCAAGTATAAAATACGCGCTGTCTGCGCCGGCGGCGTTGGCAAGAACCACAATAATGCCGGGCTCGGCTATCTTTGCTCCCGCAAATTCCTGCAGCGCCTCGTCTGCAAGGCCGGAAAACGCCCCGCTATAGACCTTGATGTTGCCGCCTGCAGCTGGCGCTATCGACTGCAGTCTTTCCCTGCTCAACGCCTTTAGCTTTTTGAATGCAGACTCGCCTTCCGCCCTGACTTTTCTTGCGGTGCTTTCCACTGTGTTCAGGTTTGCGCCAAGCTCGCCGCACACATTCATCAGTTTTGCAGAGAGCAGGACCGCCGTCTCTTTTGCCTGTCTGCCGACTGCAAAGTCCACTTCGTATTCGCCACCGCTCTTTGACAGCCTCGTGACCAGAAAGAACCCGCATTCTTGCAGGTTGCCGGCGTGTTCCATGACGCACGCCGTGACGTCGTGGCCGGCAATCTCTACCACACGCACCTCGCCGGAAATGCGCTCCTCGTTTGCCCGGAGAGTCGGGTTGGCGCTCCTTGCTTCTTCAAGCGATGGGTAGGTGCGCGTCGTGACCTGCCTTCCTTCCTCGATGAGCGTGTTCACCAAGGACTCCGCCCTGACCACAGTGTCTACGTCCAGCTGCGAGATCGCGATAAAGGCGGTGTTGCTGCCGTCTTTTTTGTGCTCTACCTTTCTCACCTGCAGCGTCTTGCCGAGGATCTTTTGCAGCGCGCCGATAAACGCGTGCTCGGCCGTGTGCGCCACCTTTTCTCCTTCCATGCGGATTGCAGTAGGCAGTCAGGGCAATAAATACGAAGTTTAGACGATCTTGGCCTTCTTGACGTCGGCCGGCCAAGCCTGCGTCCACACGTGGTTAAACAGGTCTGCGCACCACTCGACAAACTCTGAGCTGTCGCCCACTAGCATAGTGCCCATGTCTACCTCGCCCTTTTGGTTCGGGAACATGATTGCGGCCTGCTCATCTGCGATGTAGAGGGCGGTGCTCACCTTGTCCACCATCCGCTGCTTGATGGCGTTTGCAGTGGTGAGTTCTGCCATCGCAGGTATGACTTCATCCATCACGTTCTGCGGGAACATAGTATTTCGCCCGATTATGGTCCGCAGCTCCACCCCGCTCCTTGCCCTGCCGATGAGTATCTGGCCCTCCTCCGGCCACGCCTGCGAGACCATAATCTCCAGCCGTCTTTTGGCAGACATCTCTAGCTTTTTCAGCTCCTGCATAACGACTGTCACGGTCTCGACTGCCCTGCACTTTTCAAGAGCGCCCATCCGCTGCACGAATTTTTCAGGCAGAAAGGCAAGCGTATGCTCCTGGAAGAACCGGCTGTGCTTTTTCATGAACCGAAAATATGGCAGTTGCATCGTCACCGCCCGGCCAAACTCGCTCAGGCAAAACTCGCCGTTTCTCCTCTCCAGAATCCCTGCCTCCAAGAGCCTGTTGGAGTTGCGGTGCACATCCTGCACTGTGACCCCAAGCTCCCTGGCAAGGGTGCTAAGCTTTGCAGGCCGGTTTGCCACCGACGCGATTATGGCGCAGCGCGTCTCACTTGCTAACTCTAGGAACAGGCTGGCGGCCACCGCAGGCTCGTCAGAACCGTCCACAAGGACAGTAGGGTGCATACGCGATAATTAAGACTTTCAGCAGCTTTGCTAAAGCTTTAGCAGGCCGCGCAAATCTTGCGCGCGTCTGTTGAGGAGGAGATATCACCGCACCGTCTCCATATTACAGGCATATGACAACAGGAGCATTTGAAATAAGAGGGCAGTTTGCCGAACTGCAAAGAAGATACAAGGAATTCCTGCCAAAGGTCGATCCGGAGCTGATAGACGAGCTCCTCCTGCGCCAAATGGAAAACCCATCCAACCCGGAACCAATATTCATGCTGGAGGTGTTCACCAAGCCCGGCCTCGACACGGAGATGGTCAGGAAGTATATCATCGAAAAGACCGGCATGAGCCCTGCAATATACGACAACGGCACCCACTACGTAACAAACCAGAAACTCTCGCTTGAAATCCTCAAAGAGATCTCGGACTCTGACGACGTCCTCGAAGTCACGGGCGAGTACACCGGCGGCATCGGCGCGTACGGCGCGTCGCATGAGCACAGAGAGCGCGAAAACACGCGGGGAGCGGCAGGCGGGCGCGGAAGTCCGCCAGGGGAAGGGCCCGGGTACGTACAGGGCAACAAAAAGAAGGGCAACCTAAGGATAGCGGTATACACGGCCGCTGGAATCATTGGCGCGGTCGTAGTCGCCGGCATCGTCATCAGCGGAGGCATACTGCCAAACGCCAACGTCAGCGGTAGCAGCGGCAGGGTCCAGATTCCGGGGGTCCCCGGCGTACTGCACGGCTATGTCGGAGGTCCGGAGGGCCTGCCGGCAATAGGCGCAAGCGTGATAGCCGCAGAGCAAAATACTGGCTACAACGCAAACGCGTTCGTGTCAGTAAACGGCCAGTACTTTATGGACCTGCCACCGGGCAACTATATCATAATAGCGGCATACCCCGACGGGTCGAACAGAGTAGTCAGAGGATTTGATGTGACAGATGGTTCGGAGCACCGTCTCGACTTTGCCTACTAACAATAACCGCAGCCTGTCGGCTGTGGCGGCCAAGTCGAGGTGGCTGCACTATGCGGCTGCCGGCGCGACTGCTATAGGAGGCATACTGCACCTGTACCTGGGGCCTGGCACGCTTGGCTTTAACGCCAACACCGGCATGTTCTTTATCGTGGCAGGGATAGCGCAGCTCTTCTGGGTCGTCCCGATGATAAAGAGATGGGGCAGGCCGTGGTACGCAGTCGGCATTGCCGGGACTGCAGTCCTGGTGGCGATGTATTTCATCACGAGGATGCCAGGAAACCCCATCACAGGAAGAGGAGGCCCGATAAACGCGATGGGCGCAATCACAGAGATAGCGCAGCTGGCGTTCATCGGCCTTGCCGCGGCCATACTCGTGATGGAGAGCAGGCGGCGC
The DNA here is from genome assembly GCA_036378195.1 of Nitrososphaera sp. GTDB lineage: Archaea > Thermoproteota > Nitrososphaeria > Nitrososphaerales > Nitrososphaeraceae > Nitrososphaera. The sequence continues at coordinate 4,073 of DASUXB010000250.1, read as the reverse complement.
GCCTGACCTCCTACTTTCTGCCATTTTTTAGCGAGAAGGATTTTAACCTCCTATCCTGCAACCAACACCGTCTTGGCAAAAACCACAGGAAAATCTGCTGCTTCTGTCACCGTGGCGACTCTTGGCTCGCACTGCGCGCTCCAGGTGCTAAAGGGCGCAAAGGACGAAGGCTTGCGCACGCTCCTTGTGTGCGAGAAAAAGCGCGTCGGGCTGTACGAGAGGTTTGGTTTTATCGACGACATGATAATAGTGGACAAGTTTTCAGAGGTGGCCGGCGAAAGGTGCAGGGCTGCGCTGAAGAAAAAGAATGCCATCATAATCCCGCATGGCACGCTCATATCGCAGATGCCAAGCGACGATATTGAAAAGATAGAGACGCCGGTGTTTGGCAACAAGTGGATCCTGCGCTGGGAGGCAGACAGGGATATGAAACAGAGACTGATGGAGGAGGCGGGTCTGCGCACGCCAAAGCCCGTAAAATCCAAGGACGAAATCGACGGCCTGTGCATCGTAAAACTGCACGGCGCGGCAGGAGGAAGGGGCTACTACCTTGCGTGGAACCGAGAGAGCTTTGAAGAAGGCGCAAAGAGTCTTGTACAGCGTGGCATGATAAGGGGTGAGCAGGACCTCTACATACAGGAGTTCATAAGGGGTGTACCGGCGTACCTGCAGTATTTCTATTCGCCTGTCACAAAGACGCTGGAATTTCTAGGGGTCGACAGGCGCTACGAGTCCGACATCGACGGCATCGGCAGGATACCGGCGAGGCAGCAGCTGGGGGCAGGAGGCGAGCCTTCGTACACGGTCGTTGGAAACATCCCGCTCGTGCTGAGGGAGTCGCTCCTTGACGAGGTGTACAAGATGGGCGAGGCCTTTTGCAGGGCCGCCGAGCGGCTGGTAAAGCCGGGGATGCCCGGGCCGTTCTGCTTGGAGGGCGTGTACGACAGCGAGGGCAAGTTCACGACGTTCGAGTTTTCTGCAAGGATAGTCGCAGGCACGAACCTGTACGTGGACGGCTCGCCCTATTCGTCGCTTTTGTACGACGAGCCTATGAGCATGGGCAGGAGAATCGCCCGCGAGATCAAGATTGCAAGGAAAAAGAACCGCCTTGCAAGCATCGTCACCTAAGCGGCGTCTTTTTTGCCTTCTGCACCAGTCTGACTACTGCAAGCGCCGCCGCGGCCGTCAGGGCCACCACGAACGCCGGAGTAGTTATCGACAGCGCCTGAGCAGAGCCGGCTGCAAGGGCGACAAGGGTCGCAACAAATGCGCCGGCGGCAGCCATTGCTGCAATCGCAACGACTCGCGGGTCAACCTTTTTCCTGGCCGCTACCGACGCGCCAACGGCAAGCGGCGAGACATAGACGGCGCCGATGAGCGTGCTTGCGACTGCGCCGGCAAGAATGGTCCCACCCTCGCCTCCGCCGGCGCTAGAGAACGCCTGCTCTGATGCCATAAGTATGCCAAAAAGCGGGTACACGGCGGTTTTTACCGTCGCCTGCAGCCACGGCTGCTCACGCTCATAGTCAGCGACCTGCGGGCTGAACGAGTAATAGACCGTGTTGAACACGTCCATGAACGCCGAGCCGGACACAGATTTTAGCACATAGTCGTCTCTGAAACCACGGAGGAACTGCACCTGGGGCGTCAGTTCAGAACCGAACGCGGCAGTTGCGATGAGGCAGCCGGACGGCTTTGCAGGCTGCTGTTGAGCGGGCGCAGGATTGGTGTTGTTGCCCTGCAGCACCACCACGTCAATCTTGGCAGACTCGTCTTCTCCGTTTATCTTTTGCGCGGCTACGCTGTAGCTTCCTGCCGCGGGGAACGTGTACTGGTTGGAGAACGTGCCTATCCCGGATGTCATGTGCTGGCGATAGACCTCCTTTCCGTCCTTGGTCACGACAAAGTCAAAAGACGAGTTTTCGGCAAGGGTGCTGGTGCCGCTTGTCGCCTGGTTGTTCTGTATGTTCATGACAAACGTTGTCGGTGCGCCCGATTCTATTATCTCCGGGCCCCACGACATCTGCCAGAGGTATTTTTGCGTCGTAGAGAGCAGGTCGAGCGGGAACTTGGGTTTTTCCGATGTTTTCAGCACAAAGTCTATCGTGCCGTTACTACTGCCACTTCCTGAGGCAGGGATGCTTGTCAGCCTGTCGTTGTTGAGCACAAAATGCACCAGGCGCAGGTCCTCGGAAGAATAGTCGTCGATGAGCACCGCGTCGTGGGGGAGCACCTTTCCGTTGGCAAAGCCCTGGTAGCCGTTTACCTGCAGCTCCTTCATAGCCTTTGGGAACTCTAGCTCCAAGTGCACGACAGGCACCTGCGACACATAAGATGAACTCCAATCAAACGGCATCGAAAAGGAAATGGAATTTGCGGCCTTGTCATAGTCAAGGTTGGAAACGTCGGCATAGTAGGTCTTGACGGACACCTTTTGGCTCCCTTCAGCGGTCTGGACCTTAAAGTCCTGGGTGCCAGAGACGCTGACGTACAGGTCAAACGTCTGGCTCTGTTGTTGTCCCACCTGCAGGCCGGTGCTAGAGCTTTGCAGCGTGACTGAAACCTTGTACAGCCCGCCGTCTGACATTATCATGCTCTTTATTTCCACGGGCACATCCTTGCTGACCGTTACTCTGCCGGGGCTTGCCTGGCCGTTTACCTGCGCCGCCTTGGCGCTTGCATCAGGAGTCAGCTTGGCAAGCACTATTCCGTCAGTCGAGTGGAATTCCTGGTCGAGAAGCGTTTTGCCGTCTTTGGACACCATCACGCGGTAGTCAATGCCGGCGATGGTAGCGTTGTTGCTGTTGTCAAGCGTCCTTATCAAAAGAGTCGGCTGCACCTTTCCTGCAGCATCAATGTCGTTTGGAGAAAGCGACGCTTCCACCGCCACCTGCCTGCCGTCAATCGTCGCGGGAAGCGACTTGTCGGTGCCGACGCCATGCCCGTACGCGCTCAATGCGGAACCAAGAAACACCAGCGACGCCAGCACGAGGGACGCAAGGTGGCGCTTCACGGACAGACAGACACAGAAAGGCAAAATAAAGATTTGTAAAGAAAAAATAGAGAGAAAGAAAGGAGAGGGCGGTGGTGGTTACTACTCTACTGCGTCATGTTCCCTTCCATGCTGCCACCAGTCATGTTACCGCCTGTCATGTTGCCTGACATTCCAGACATCTCTCCTGACCCGTGGTCATGGCCATCCGATTCTTCTGCCAGTTTCAGGCCAAACGCATCCATGAGGTTCTGGTGGACCTTGGTGTGCACTATGACAGTCACGTCGTCAAGCGACGCCTGGCTGCCGATGGCGCTCTTTAGCTCGTCCAGCCCTGCTCGGAGTTTGGCCATCGAGGCGTCAGAGCCGCTTGGCGCAACCAAGTTGAGCTTGTAGTACATGCTTGAAGCTTTTAGTGCGAGCCAATTGGCCGACTGGTACGACGCCATGTTGACTATTTTGTCAGACGCCATTGCCGTGCTGCTTGTGTGGTTCATGCTGCTGTCAGTCATGTTCATGCTGCCAGAGTTGTTGTCCTCGTCTGACATGCCATAGGCACCTTGGTAGGACTCTAGGATTTCGTTCACCAGGTTTGCAAACACCAGCGCGCTCACGGTCGAGTTGGACAGCTGGCTGTTGTCAATCCTGACGGTGACGGTCTCGCCGAGCATCCCGTTGATGTCCTTTATTTGCTGGACAATGTCAGACCTCGGGCTTTTGCCTGCGACAGAGGTCTTTAGTTTTTCAAGAGCCGCCGGGAGGTCGGTTCCAAGTCTCTGGTTCTTTTCAGTTATTTCCTTGATGTCAGCCGCGCCCAAGTGCTCGGACGCATGGTCGGCGTGCATCTTGGCAGAGTCAGGGTTGCCTGCATAGTTTCCACCCACCAGCATGAGCTGAACCTTTATCGCGTCAACGTTCGCAAGAAATGCGGCGCTTTCGTCGCCTGAGAAGTTGTGTGCAAACGCCCTCTGCCCTGCCGACGCGTAGGCCAGTCCGCCTACCATCATGGCGGCAAGCAGGAGCGCTGTGGTGCTTTTCCTTTCCATGAATACAGAAACAGGATACTCCTTTAATTAGGGTT
>DASUXB010000249.1:0-3015 GCA_036378195.1 Nitrososphaera sp. | reverse complement strand
AATGCCGTCAGGGTCGCGCACGGTGACAGAGCCGCGCTCTTGCGACGCCAGCAGCACGCCCCGGCTCGACAGATTATTTGTCGCTCGCTGCAGCTCTTTTTCATCGGGGACTTTGATAGCAAAGTGGTTCAGGCCGACTTCTTCCTCTTCCGGTGAGGCGGCGATAACAACATTGTTGCCAAGCCATGTGTTTACCGCGACGTGGTGATGATAATTCCCTGCGGCAAAAAAGTACGCGCCGGGAAGCGCAAGTGTGAGGCCAAGGCCAAGGGCCTGTGAGTAAAACTGCATCGCCTTGTCAAGGTCGCGCACGTGCAAGTGCATGTGGCCAATGGTGGTTCCCGCCGGCACGCCCTTCCAGCCGGCGGCCGTGGCCTGCGCCAGCAGGTTTTCCGTGTCCAGTCTTTCAGTCACCATCTTGACACGCCCTCCAGACAATAGCTGCCATTCCGCTCGGGGTTTGTCCCGGTAGATCTCGATGCAGTTGAAATCCGGGTCGCGGATGTACACCGACTCGGAAACGCCGTGGTCGGCCATGCCGTCAAAGTGCACCTGGCCGCGCCTTTCCCCAAGGAGCACGAGTACGTCCGCAAGGAATTTCCTTTCCGGCAGGAGCACCGCAAAATGGTACAGCCCCGCCCTCTTCTTCTTGTACCTTGCCGGCTTTGCAGCCTTGCGCAGCTCTACCAGGTGCTTGGAGTTGCCGCCGGAAGAGAGAAGCGCCCTGTCGCCGGACGGCCTTCCCATCGCCTCGAACCCGAGAATAGACTGGTAGAACTCTAGCGACTGCGGGATGTCCGACACGTTCAGGCTGACGTAGCCTATCCTGGTGGAAGGGTGGGCCGTAAAATGCTCGCCGGCAGCAGCTGCCATTATCGTCATATTGTGCGCACGCCGGCGTATTAAAGAAGGCAGCAAGTCGAGTCAGGCACTTGTACAAAGAGGCAGATGCTCTGTACAATCAATAAAAATAATATTTATTCGGGCGCCAAGGACGAACTGTAGTAGGAAATGCCAAAAGAGCTTTCAGAGGCGCAAGCGTGGGAGATAATAAACCCAGTATGCAGGGAGCTGTTCGAGTTAGTCAATGAAAAGATGGTAAGGTTCGTCTCTGCGACAGAAAGCGATAGCGGGACATACACAATAAATTTGAAATCAAGTCGCATTCACCTTGCTTCGCGCGGGTTCAAGGACAGTATCGGCGATGTGGAGTATGGCGAAGGCAAGATGAGGATAGGGCTGCGGACAAACGGCAGGCCAGGGAACATCTTTATCGACCTAGAATAAGTAATGCATGGCCCTATTTTTCAAGCGTGCATAAATGCATAATTTGAGCACGCTTGTGCATAATTCCTTGCAGCAGTGTATTTACAATGAACAATTTCAGCCACATATTGTGTGCTTCTGCACAAGAAGATAAAAGAACTAATAATTTCATCCTACGCTGCTACTTTTGCAGCGGAGAATTCGAGTCCCTCTAGGTCCGGACTAGTTCAGCTCGTCATCTATGAACTCGTTGGGATTTGAATCCCATATTCAAGATGAAACCCTTTGGACCTTTATTCCTCATGATGGTCCAGTAACAATGCTACGAAGCGACGATGATGCCACCTCAGGTGGCGGAGTCAATCTTGCCTCGAAACTCCTGCATAATATAAGGCCGTTTGTTTTCATACATGACAAGGGCATTACCTGCAGGATCGCGGAAAGTGCAGCATGGACCGGGAGGAATTTCAATTCTGCTTTCTTCCTTCCAGCCTCTTGATTTTAGTTGCCTAGCTGCGTTTTCAAGGTTCTCCACCTGATATATCAGCATCACATCATTCCTTTTGATGTGGTCGGCAAGTAGAACATACGGCTTCTTCTCACCCTTCAAAAGATCAATGCATGCAACCCAAACTCCGTAGGCATGTATTTTCCATAGCAGTTCGCCTCCAAGCACTTGTGTGTAGTATCTCACCGAAGATTCGATATCAGGCGCAGGAACATACAGAAAGTCAAGAGACTTGAGCATCATCTTCCTTACTGCAGAGATTGAAATGAACTTTTGGAGTAGCGGATCAGATGGAATGCCAAAGACCCTGAAAAAGAGGTGATCGATAGAACCCCTATGATTTTCAATAGTTTAGTCGCTATTTCAATACACATTTGTGTGATCATTTTTGCGGATCTATTTCGATACGTTACATCAGACATTTGGATGCGTCTCGTCCTGCCAGCACTGCAAGCAATAGTCGCCTGTTACCTGGAATATCTCGGCCCTCCTCTGAGAGCAGTGCTCGCAATCTAGCGCGCCTGGCTCTTGTTGCCCGCCGCCTTGATTATGGCTTGTCATTTTTGCTGGGCCTCCTCGACGATCTTTAACAAAGAAGAGAGGAGGGGCTAGTGCCACATCCCCCAGCCAAATCCATGCCCCTTCCAGGGTCCGCCCCACCATCCTCCATGCCAAGGTCCTCCCCAGTGTCCAGACATTTGGCCGAACGAACCCAGAGGATGGCCTTCAGAGGTGTAGAGCACCTGGCCGTTTCCCGCGTCAACTATGACCAGATGTCCTGTCTGGTTTGAAGTGTCTGCCACAAAGAACGTGTGCACGAGATATCCCTGCACCATGCCCATGTGCCCGCCAAGCACGGTCCCGTTGGCCACCTGCTCCTGCGCAGTCTTGGCCGCTGCTACAAAGGGCACCTTGACGTTTTCATTGATAAAGCCCGTTGTTTCATTTGCGACGCTCACCGATCCTTTTATTTCAGGCACATTCTTCATCATCATGCCTCCGCCTGCCCCTCGCATCCACATCATTGTCTGTTGTTGCTGCTGTTGTGCAGCTGCCTGTGCCATCATAGACGATGCCACGAAAATTGCAGACACTGCGACGACAGCTAGAATGCTAACTACGATCACTTTCTTGCTGAGAAAGTTTGTTGACATGCGTAAACTAGGCAGAGAATTATTTTAACCCTTGTTTACCCATGACACGTAATATAGTTACCCGAGGTCTGCGGTCTTGCATTTTGT
>DASUXB010000248.1:0-2169 GCA_036378195.1 Nitrososphaera sp. | reverse complement strand
TCCTGCGGCTGTCGGGTTTAGCTTTGTGATGCCAAACTTGTCTTTAGAAGTCGTGGGGCCTGGTATTATTACCGGAGGTGGTGTCGTGGCCGGCTTGGAGACCTTTACCGAAATGGCAAACACCTGCTGGTTTCCGGCGTTATCAGTCGCGCGTGCGGTTATCTGATGGCTTCCAATCGACAACGTGCGGGCCTGGGTCCATGTCGACCAATCTCCCAGAGTCTTTGGTGTCGCTGGCTGGTAGGCGCTGCTTTCCGTCCTGACCTCGACCAGTTTTATACCGCTACCCGTATCGGACGCCCTGCCATTAAGGCTGACTGCGGCCGTGGTGGAAGAAGATGACGCCGCAACTATCTCGCTTTTGTCTGTAGGCTGATCTATGGCTATGAAAGGCTTGATCACGTCCTGCGCGCCGCCTCCTGGAACGTACCCGTACACCTTGATCTCTGTGATGGATGCCCATTCGTTCTCAGTGTTGCCGTTCACGATAATCCTGACGTACCTTGCGCTGATGTCTGGAAAGTCGTACCTCTGAAGGCCCGCGCTCGTACCTGAGCTTTTGGCAGAATAGTCCGGGATGTATGTTTCGCCGTCAGACGAATGCGATATGACAAAAGCGTTCTGCCTTTGGTTTCCCTTGTACCAGGCCACGTCGATATAGCAGACGTTCACGAGTCCTCCGAGGTCCGCTGTAATCCACGAGCCTTTGCCAAGGTTCGACCATCTCGTCCCAAGCTTGCCGTCAATAGCGTTTTTTGGTACGTTCCCGTCGTTTCCCGATGCTATTACTTTTGTGACTTGCAACACCGCGCAGACCGGAGCCGCGCTTGCATAAGGGATTGTACCTGTAGCTGCCGGCAGAGCCAGCATCAGGATCGCGCCAGACATGAAAAAAACCAGTCGCTTGCCGATGCTGCTTCTGTCCGGAGTTTTCGTTGGGTGGTTCACCGTTGCTGAAATTCGCATGGTGGTGTGGGGGTCGCAAGTAGATAATTCATTAATAACTTTAGGTAAGCCAGTTCTATGGATTTTTTGTGCTAGATAGCTGCAGTAACAATATTCTTTTTAAACAAACAAGCGATATATCTGCATGTCCCATTTCTTCTAGGTAATTCACATTACTTGCCGACCCTGCGGCAACTGCATCCGGTGTATGAACAAGTCCGTTCAAACAACCTTTAAATAGAAAAAAAGCCAAAGTTGCTCCTGTCTGCAATGCTTCTCCCTTCTGAGATAGAGGCCAAATCGCTCATCCCTGCGGTAAGGGCCATCCTTGCCAAGAAGCTGATAAGGGAATACCTGCTCAAGGAGGAAGACGTCGCAAGAGTGCTTGGCATCACGCAGGCCGCAGTCAGCAACTATGTAAGGGGGACGAGGGGCGACCTTGAACTCATCCTGAAGCTGGAAGGAATTCGCGAGGTGATGCGCATGATTGACGACATTGCGCGCGAACTTTCTACCAACAAGGCGTATACTCCAAGCACACTTGCAAAATTCGTGGGCCTGACGAACTATATGCGCTACTCGCTCCTCATATGCGACGTGCACCACAGCATCGAGTCCAACATCGACGAGACTATATGCGAGCAGTGCAGGGGCACACTCATTCGCGAGCAATAGCGAGCGTTAGCAATCGCCTCTGACAAAAATTAATATACAGTCTGTAGTGATTTTCCATTCAATAATCATGGAACGCATAAACGGCGAAGCAATCGCAGGTGCCGCCCTGACCATTCTCGGAGCACTTTTCATGTTCGCAGCACAGGTGAACAAGACGTGGGTAGCCGCAATACCTGCAGCCATCGTCCTTATTGCTGTCGGCATCGCCCTCATCGTGCTTGGCGCATACACAATCAGGAACAACCGCTCCCGCCCGCACACAGAGGAACACTCAAGCCACCACTAACTTAGCCGGCAACGCTTAAAATGATGTCGGCCTTTTGCTTTATCATCCATGCCAGCCCAGGACGAGGACCTTGTAAGCGCCTACTCCAACACTGAAAAGACGTTTTTCGAGCTTGCAAGCGAGCAGCGCCTTTCAATATTGTTCCGGCTAAACGAGAAAAAGGCCAAGATCTCGCAGCTTGCCAAGGACCTCAACATAACCATGCAGGAGGCCCATAGAAACGTCAACCGCCTCCAAGACGCCGGCCTGATAGAGAAGGACCC
>DASUXB010000247.1:0-4377 GCA_036378195.1 Nitrososphaera sp. | reverse complement strand
TCCCCGCGATAGTCACGCTGTATCTCGGCCTCGTGCTAGCTCTCTTGCCTACGGTTGGAGACCTTTCATTTCTTCTTGCGGCGATACCGTACGTGCTGGTCTACATCTTTTTCCGGAAAAGAAAGTGAATCACGTCTTTGCAGGGTTCTTTTCCACCAGCCGGGTAACAGGCTTGCCGCAGTTGCGGCAGCTTCCGTCCCTGTGTTCGTCTGCCGGCTGATTGCAGTTAAAGCAGTAAAATTCGCAAAAAGTCACGCTTCAGCTATAGACATTATGGATATGTAAAGGAAGCTGGACCTCAACAGTCATGCAAACTTTTTTTGTATCTAATATTTGGTAATTCTACATGCGATGTGCTTTTATAGAGACTTGTTCTCTGTGCAGAGTGGTAGGCGGACAATGTTGACAAGGTACTCTAAAGACGAGTTTCCAGAGATCATTTATGACGACAACGGAGTGTTCCTGTACGCGCTGCTGATGTTTGTGCTGTCGCCGTTTGCGGCCTTGCTCTCCAAAACAAGGCTGGCATGGCACGTGTAAATTACATATGCGGTACAAATGTGTGTGTCTGCGCATATTCTTCTTCTTTCAAACCGCGACAAAAGCCTGCTTGGGCTTTTTGCCGTCATGCCTCTGCAAACAGCGATTTCTCTACATCGGACATACTGCGGTATTCCCTGTCTGGCAGCGTGCCTATCATGTCCACTATGGCTTTCGGATCATCAAGGCCGGACTCTAGGACACGCCTCTGAGCATACTCTTTTAGATCGCCCTTTTTCTTTGGAAAATCCACGCCGGCGAGGGCTTTTGCAACGGCCGCAGCCGACGTGGCGCTTGTTGCCGCAGCCCTCCCACCCCTTTTACTTGGCGCCTCGCTTTCGGCAACTTCCTCTGCGCTCCTGATTCCCTGCCTTTTCTTTACCTCTCCCAGCGCGATTGCAACTTCTGCGGCGTCTCGGTATGTGCGGCTCGGAAGCGATTCTACGAGTTTTTGAAGCTCGTCATCGAGCGGTTCTTGCCGCCGCGATGCGTGGGCCGCAAGCTCTTCTTTTGTGCTGGGATATTGTATGCCGGACAGCGCTTTTTCCAAGTCCGCGGCGGACGGCGCCCTTGCAGGGTGCGCCGTTTCCATGTGCCTTTCAAGCCGGGACTTTTGCTCAAAGCCATCTCCACATATTTCGCACTTGAACTGTGACATTTCTATCTACTATCCCCTCACCTTATCTTCCCAAGGGCTTTTTCCACGTCTGCCATGCTGTTGTACTTCTTCTTTTCCGGCAGCTCGCGTATTGTCTCTATAACGCCTTGCGCATCCTCCATCCTTTCCGCGTTTGCCTCGGCAATCCTGACGAGCTCGTCTTTTCCCTTTGGAAAATCCATGCCGGCGAGTATCTTTGATAGCGCTGCGGCAGACGGCGCTCTTGCCGCAGCCTTGCGCCCTCCTGCCTTTCCTCCTTTCCTCCCAGGCGCTTTTTTAGCCGACAAATGCTTGACTTCCATTTCCTTTGATGACGACGACTGCATCTCTTCTTTGCCGGGAAACTCGCCTTTCAGCAGGGACTTTAGCGGGACCTGGTCCTTTCTGATCTTCAGCTCGTTGAACAGCTCGGCAGTGTTGGCCGTCTCTTTTTCCTCGTTAAAGTCGATGCCCAGCTCTTCTTCGACATCTCCTTTCCTTGCGCCGATAAGCAGCACTTGAGTGTTTTCGTAGTTCAGCAGGCCGGGGTCATCCACATTTATCCACCGCCTGTCTCCGAACTTTTCTTTCATGCGCTGAGAATACTCCGGCTTTCTCTCCTCAAATGCCTTGAAGCCGGGCACCTGTACGTCCGGGTTCTTGACTGAAATGATATAGCTTGCCTCTTTCCTTATCGCAAACTCGTTCTGCGTCGGGCCGGGCACCGAGGGCAGTTCCAGGACGTATGCAAGCTCGGTGTGATTGTCATGCTTCACTATGGAATACTTGCCTTCGCCGGCCGGCGTTGCAGGCCCTACGTTCCTTTTGCCCCTTGTTTCCGTCTCGTACTGCACTGGGAGCAGCTCCTTTCGTATGTCTTCTGCGTTTGAGGTGGTAAGCACGTTGAGCGCCCAGTTTCTTTCCTCTGAAGTAGACTTGCCTTCAACTATTTCTGGCAGCTGCTTTTGACCCAGAACAAAGAGCCTCTGTTTTCCTTCTTCCGGCGAGGTGACCATGTAGAACCTCTGCGTGTCCTCTATTCCTCTCACTTCCTCCTTGCCGACCTTTGGCCTGTAAAAAAAGAAAATGTCTCCTTGCTCTATAACCTGAGATCGTTCCTTCTCGGCCATTCTAAAGGTTAGTAAAAATAGAATAAATGAGTATCTTCTCTCTGCATCATTTTGACTTAGCAGTCTGTACGGAAGCAGTTTTTGTCGCTAACTCGTGCGATTAACAATCCACAGCAATATAGCAGCTCTCATGCATGTGACAAAAAGCGCATTATTGTTGCGGCCAGGCTACGCCTTCTTTTTCCATCTCTTCTTTCTCCCGTCTCGCCAAACTATCCTATAATAAAATGATCTATCGTGCTGATATATCATGCCGATGATCTGACTACTTGGTATCATGGTTGAAAAACATGCTCCAAAAAGCGAGTTTGACAAGAACGACATCTTGCTTTTTGTAGCAATCGTGGCGTCAATGTCTGCCGGCGTCCTTGTACCTTCTGTGGGGCGCATTTTTCAACCCTACCTGCTCGTATGGCTTGGCGGCCTTTTGTTTCTAAACCTCATACGCATGGATCTTGGTGAGCTTGCCTCAACATTCAAGGCCCCCAAAACGCTTGCCATTCTATCGATAACCAAGCTATTGGTATTGCCATTTTTGATGTATACTATTACAAAAATCGTCTACGAGCCGTTAGCAATTCCGGTGCTATTATTGTCAGGCGTTTCAACCGGTCTTGGAGCACCGTTTGTGATTAATGTTACTCTGGAGGGAGAAAAAAACAAGCGGCAACTGTCTTTGGTCGTTGCAATGGTAATTGTTACGTCTCTTGCAGTCCCGTTTGTGCTTCCCGCCATCGTGTATTCATTGCTTGGCAACTCGCAGTTCAAGATACCAATACTGCAGATGATTTTCATGCTAGTCACCGCGCTCTTTACACCAATTGCTGCTGGCTGGTTTGTAAAGAAACGGTGGCCTACAGTCGCCAAGAAAGTTGACAAAAGATCGTTGCCAGCGTCCATCATATTTATCGCCCTCATCAATTTCGGCATCTTTGGAGAATTTTCAAATTACTTTTTCAAAAAACCCGAGTTTTTGTTTGTCGAGATTACTGCTTCGTTTATCCTCTTTGCAGCATATAGTGCGATAGGCTACTTTACCGGTCGTATTGCCGGTGGCAAAAAAGGGAACAGGAAAGAATTGATTGCAACAGGCATAGTTGTAATGAGTTATGTGAATAATGTCTTGGTGGTTGTTTTTGCCTCTCAATTCTTTGGCCCGAACTATGCAGCTCTTGCCGCATTTTATAACCTGCCATATTATGGACTGATACTGCTACTCAAGAAACTGATCATTGCAGAACAACAGGCAAAGAGAGTCTCATAATGCATATAGCGCATGATGACGAAAAGTATTGTAGCGATACACATCTTATGAATGCAAAACTTGTCCATGACGATTTGAACGCAGGCGGAGGAAGCGAGTATCTGGCGCTCTGCACCATCAATACGCTAAACGAGATGGGTTTTCAGGTTGATCTTGCATCTTTTACACAACCCAACATCAACGAGATAAAGAAAGATTTTGGAATCTCGGACCTGTCAATTAGAAACGTAGAGAGGATAGACATTTTTTCTCTTTTGCAGGCAGACTCGTACAGCGAAGCAGCCGCAAAGGTATACGGCGACGACAGCGGGTATGATCTAGTAATAAACACGCATGGCGACCTCTTGCCGTACTATAATAATAGCGACGACAGTAGTAGGAGAAGGACAGATTCAAGAAGAAGAAAAAATTTCATTACATACTGCCACTTTCCGCTTTTGCCGCAACTTGTAGACGAGGGTAATGATGATGGTGGCGGTTATATGAAATTCATAAACAAGTGGACATCGCAAGACCACCTGACTGCAGACAAAGACCCGGGGCGCAAGATGCTGGCAAATGCCCGCAGGATGTACGACGAGATGATGCGGCATGCAACCGTCGTCCTTACAAACTCTCAATTTAGCGGAGAGGCAATAGAGCACCGGTACACACAAGTCAAGCCGGTAGTTGTGTACCCTCCAGTGGACGTGAAAAAGTTTCATGAGGTCTTTACCCATTCTGGCAAGAGGGAGGAAAATTCGATACTCGTGTTATCGAGATTCAGCCCTGACAAACAAGTTGAAAATGCAATCAAGGTTGCTGGC
>DASUXB010000246.1:0-2027 GCA_036378195.1 Nitrososphaera sp. | reverse complement strand
GCCCGGCTCGGGATAGCAGAGCACAGGCAGGACAATGCCCGCGTATTTGGATTGAAGCTCGACGATGAAGACAGGCAGAAGATAGAGGCGGTCACTGCCAGGTCGCGCGACCTGTTTGAACTCATCGGCGACTGCGGCGGCGAGTACCGGTACTAATAGTAGCTACCTGCCACACGCTGTCAAAGTACCGCGCAAAATGGTCGGCAATCTCTTTTGACGTGACGAGTATCCCTATCTCGCTCTCCCACGACACCATCAGCAGCTTGTCCTGAAAGACGTCCATCGTGCCGGGGAGCGGGAACGGAACGAACCTCATGTCAATCGTGCCGGCGATCTCGCGATAGTGCGCCGACCTGCTGAACGCGACCGTCCCGATGCCTCGCTGGGCCATCATCTTCTTTTCCTTCTGGAACAGGTGGAGCCGTGAGTAGAACGGTGTGGCGACGGGATGATAGTCATCAAACGGGTAAAAGTAGCGCAGCACGTCGCTTTTTGACGCGTCCTTGAGCAGGATTTCATACGCTGTACGGAGGCCCCTGTCCCCGGTAAATATCTCCGCCCCTTGCGGCACCCTGTTCCTGTTTGCCACCTTGGCAAGCTCGGCGACAAGCCCCTCTGCGGCTGCCTTTTGCGCCTTCAGAGCATCCTCCTTTTTTTGCAAATAGTCTCGCAGGCGATAAGGCTCGACTGCGTTAAAGTGCCTGATGTTTCCGATTGTCGCATGGCTAACCAGGCCCTTTGAAGCAAGGCGCTCCAGCACGTCGTAGACCTTCGAGTACGATACTTTGGAATCTTTGACGACGGCGCCCACCCTTGAAGGCCCCAGCTTTAGCAGGGAAAGAAAGACGCGGGCCTCACCCTGCGTGAGCCCAAGCTCAGCCAGCTGCCGATCTAGCATTTCCTCACCCCCTACGGGGGAGATGGTACTTATCTAGTTATCCTCGCCCAAATGTTGCATGAGCAATGAGCCAAGAAAAGTGATCATCAAGATGCTGACTACAATCAAGAGCGCGCAGGAGGCGTTCGTATATTTTGAGGACATGAAGAACATGGAAGCAGGAGGAGCCATCAAGTTGCTTGTCAAGACCGGCGACGGCGAATGGTGGTCTGGCGACACGCCGGTCGGAGAGGCAAGGATAAGGCACACCCTTGTTTCAAAAGAGCACGGCATACTTGACCACGTCTTTGCAGGGCAGGGCCTCACATGGGATGTCTATGTGCGCGTCATGCCAAACAAGAGCGGCGCGACGGTCAGCTGGACGTTTGTACGGCCGGAAGGCATGACCGACGTACAGTTTGAGGAGCAGCTAGAAGCGTTTGACGTTGAAATTGCAAACTGGAAGCGCGACCTTGAGAAATAAAATATAGTACAGAAAGAGCTTACTCAAATCTTAACTATAATGCGCTTTCAGAAATGGCATGAGAGCTGGGTACGTAGCGGTAGGCATAGCCGCAGTAGTTGCGATTTTTGTCTTGTTGCTTGCGGCAAGCAATTATGCCAACGCAAGCCTCCAGTACAGGTCGCGCGGGGCGCAGGGGTACGATTTTTCAAAGTCATCCACGAACGTTGCGATGGACGTGTGCAACCCGACGCCTTTTCCGGCCAGCTTCGACAGGCTGCAGTTCGTGGCGACATACAAGGACAGCAACTTGGCCACGATAAAGTTTGAAAACGGCTCCATCCCGGCAAACGCGGCCACAACCGTGGAGGGCGCGCTTCAGGTCAACGGCAGGGGAGCCCTTGCCGCAGTGTTTCAGTCGTTTGCGGACAGCCTGAACGGCAAGAGCACAGGCGACGCCAGCATGAATGTAAAGATGACATCAGAATCTTGGCTGCTTGGCCTCGTGCCGGTGTCGCAAAGCAAAGAGATGTCAGGCGACGAGTTTTCGCAGATGATGAGCGGCAAGAGCGGCTTTTCCTGCCCGACAAAAAGCTGACAGTTGGATTATATTGAATGCCAAAGCAGGATTTTTTGCACCGTGATTCCTCCGGGCCTGCACGCGGCTCCTCTGTTCCCAGAGTCTGC
>DASUXB010000245.1:0-3017 GCA_036378195.1 Nitrososphaera sp. | reverse complement strand
CGATGGCAGACGGAGTGTTCGAGCCAGCCTCGATTGTCGCTCTGATCGCATTTGGCATAACGTACCTTGGCATATCACGCAAAAAAGAGGCGGCCAGGTTATGATGACAGATGCAGGCATGTCGCTTTCCACGGGCGGCCTTACTCTTGTTCTGCTGGTCGTTGCCCTCGGGATTTTTGCGTGGCTGGCGGTGAAATCAAGGAGCGTCAGAAGCTTCCAGTTCCAGCTGTCCCTGTTCATCGTCATATGGATAGCCGGCGAGATAGTGGATCTCCTCCACGAACAGTATACGATGCTTTTGCCTTACCACAACGCCGGGCTGTACATCCACGTTCTAGCCATGGGACTGTTCAGCGCCATGCTGTGGACGAGGTTTTACCTTTCCAGAAAAAGCGGCAAAAAAATGGCGGACAGCATGCAAGAGGGCTAAAGGGAGAAAAGCCTCTCGGCGGTTTTCTCTAGCACGTTGACATTGTACTCGATTTCCACGGCCAGTTTCCCGTGCTCGTACCTCGCGTTTATTGACTTTAGGGTGCTCCGAAAGAGGCTGAACTTTTTCCCATCGGGCGTCACTTCTATCTTTTCCGTGAGGAGCAGGCCTTCTTCTAGCATCCATTTGATTTTACGGTACGCGGTGCTATGGGAGATGCCTAACTCCCGGATAACGTCGTTTACGGATCTCGGTCGCAATGTAGCATAATCAAGGATCTTTACAATCTCTTTATCGGCCAGTGCCAACAGGATAGCCTGCTTCAATTGATCCTTCTCAACTATCATTTGCCATCAATACACAATGGTAGATCAAGAATCGCTGCATATTTGTTTATTTTCCTTCTCATGAATATATTATGGATATTTCGTGTTAACTCTAGCGTGCGAAAAAATATGGAACGTACTGCCTTTTGGAGGCAGTTCCCATCGACTAGGATCCTGGCTGAATTGGTGTCGCGGTATTGTTGACAGAAGGAGGCGCTATAGATGTAGAATTGCTGTCCGGCCCAACAGAAGTCTCATTTCCGGACGGAGATGTCATCGAGGTCTCGTTTCCAGTTGATGTGACATTGCCAGCCGCACCAGAAGTTGTATTGTTCTCTCCTACAGTAAATGTGGCAGTTGAATTCTCTCCGCTGCTACCAGCTGCCTTGACCTCATGATCACCGCTTGTCGCGTTCTCGGGTACGAGTGCGGTCGTGTTGAACTCACCCGTCGCAAATTGAACCATGTTGCCGGTCAGAATGTACCCTCCATCAAATGTGAAGTTGAAGGTCTGAGAGGGCGAGAATCCACTTCCTGCAATAGTGACGTTGCTACCTGCTGCGCCTGATGAAGGCGTCAAGGTAATTGTTGGTGTCGAGGAAGATGTTTCATTTCCTTGCGGCGTGTCTGTTGTTGTTTCATTGCTTGGCTGAACCTGTGCAGAGGCATTTCCTGTTGTCAATAAGAAGCCTGGCACTGCGACCGCGCTCAGTATTGCGAGGCCGGCTATTACAGCCAGAGCTACATTTCTTGGCTCAAACATATCCTTTCGACAAAGTTGCAGATCCAAGAAACTTAAATGAAATGGGTACCAGCTCTATTAGAGTTTCCTGTAATCCGAGATACGCGCCACTTTAGTCGAAATAAGAATGCATGCTATTACTCTAAGACGATTACCGAACGAACGTAAAGCTCCTACGCATGGAATCCGCTATCCGGCGCCAAATGAACAGATTATAATTGATATGCCATTTTTAGCAAAAATTTACCGGAATAAATTTGCGAGCGTTTTGAAATAGAAATCTCAGAAAATCGTTTTGTGGGAAGTTTCAAGGGAATTCATTTAGGGGATTCAGATCGACATGCGTTAAGTTCAAATATGGTGCGGAACGGAACGACTTCTGCAATGGAATACGTATACGCTGCTCTGCTTCTCCACAAGCTAAAGCAGAATATCACTGAAGATAATGTCAAGAGCGTTGTCAAGGCTGCAGGCGTGACGCCAGACGACGTAAGGGTAAAAGCCCTCGTCGCAGCCCTCTCCGAGGTCAACATCGAAGAGGCGCTAAAGGCTGCACCAGTCGCAATGGCAGCGGCAGCACCAGCAGGCGGCGCTTCTGCGCCAGCAGGCGGAGCGGCCCCGGCCAAAGAAGAAAAGAAGGATGAAAAGAAAGAGGAAGAAGCCTTAGAAGGTCTGTCCTCCCTCTTTGGTTAGAAAAAAACTACCTCCTCTTCTTCTTTTCTTTTTACTATCCCGCTCTTTCCCCCACACTCTTTCTAAACTATTATCACTCGTCGCTCCTTTTTTGAATACTTTATCGCCTCCTGGTACAGAGCATCGGCCTCCTGTCCGTACGCCACTATGCTATAACAGGCGCCGCCACTACTACTGCTGCCGCCGTCTCCGTCGCACGACACCTGGACGCTGCAGCGCTTGATCCCGTTATTCATATAGCCGATGCTTGTCTGAACGTCCATTGCGCTGCCGCTTTTCCTGATGGCGTAGAAGAAGGCGTCGATGCTGCTATCGAACAATGTCTTCTCCTCCCCCTCCACCTCCTTTTGTCACCTCCCATAGCATCACGGCAAGCTTTTTGCGCATCTTGCCGTACTTGCCTGCAGTCGTAAAGGAGACCAGTTGTCCGCACCTGCCGCAGCGTGCCCTTTTGATGTGCGACAGGTCCAGCCGGTACAGTGGCAGCAGCTTGCATGCGGAGCAGCGGTAGTGCGTGAGGAACATCCTCTGAATAGAAGTCATGGCATGGCTGCTAATTCCCTCGGCTTCACAGAGTATGCTTACCTGTTGGTCCAGAAGCCTTTCCATCGGCGTCGTCGTCGGCGGTGGCCCGTATGGGGACTGTATCGCTACTTCATCAAGCCTGTACGATGACATGGCCAGTATTGCGCCTACGCTGCTCAAAACCGTTGGTAAAAGCCGTTCTGTCAAGATACGCCGCGCTTGCACCTCGTAGCAAGAGCGCGCTACCCATACAACCCGCGTGATATTAATAATAGCGTATTATGGCCTGATTTGTGCATTA
>DASUXB010000244.1:0-10459 GCA_036378195.1 Nitrososphaera sp. | reverse complement strand
ATCTTTTCCGGCTTTATTTTCAATATGACCCTCTGCTCGCTTGGATTGCGAAACGGATAGCTGTCAAGTCCAAGGTATTTCTTGGCCAGCTTGTCGATGTGGGCGTCCGCCCCTTCTGTCGCCTGCTCTACCACCTTTCCCCTTATGGTCGCGACATTGTACGGGTTATTCCTGTCGACCACTGCGACTGCGATCCTCGGGTCTCTTGCCAAGTTCTTTTGCTTGACACGGCCTTTTGCGGTGTTGACGAGGATAGTGTTCTGGGATTCGTCAACGTCGACCCATGTCGGGGTGATCTGGGGAGACCCGTCCTCCATGAGAGTCGCAACGTACACCAGGTTCTTGTCGGTAAAAAGCGGCAGTATGTCTTTGGACAGTTGCTTGCTGGCGACATTTTTATCGTTTGACATGTGTGTCTTCTGCTGTAGTGGAGTGCTTTTTAATTAATTAAGATTCAGTTCTGTCATTATTGCTGCAAGACCTGCTCCTTTGCGTCCAGATGCTTCATGACAGCGTCCCGCAACGTTTGCGTGACGACCGGCAGGATTCTGGGGTCGTTCACCTTTGGGATTATGAAACTCTCTGTCAGGTGCTTGCGGTCAACAAGGCCGGCGATGGCAAAAGACACCGCCACGAGCATTTCTTCGTCCAGATATCTTGCACGCAGGTCCAGCAGGGCCCGGAGGACCGACGGGAACACCACTGCGTTGTTTATCTGGTTGGGAAAATCAGATCTGCCTGTTGCAGCTATCCTTGCTCCTGCGCTCAGGGCATCGGGGGGAAGTATCTCTGGGTCCGGGTTGCTCAACGCAAACACGATGGCGTCCCTGTTCATCGTCTTTATCATGTCCGGCCTCACGACGTTTCCCCTGCCAGAGACTCCTATGAACAGGTCTGCTCCCTTGATGATGTCTCCAATGCCGCCGCGGATTTCTCCCACGTTGGTCCTTTCGACTATTTCCCGGCGATACCTGTTGTTTCCTGAAACAATGTCTGTTCTTCCTTTGTATATCGCGCCCTTGCTGTCTGCGACGATAATGTCCCTGCAGCCTGCCTGTTCCAGTATCCTGTATATGCCGTACCCCGCAGAGCCGGCCCCTGCAATGACTGCCCTTATGCCGTCGATTTTTTTCCCGACTAGGTCCAGAGCGTTTACCAGCGCGGCCAGGGTAATCACCGCAGTCCCGTGTTGGTCGTCATGAAACACCGGTATGTCCAGTTGTTCTTTTAGCGTCTCTACGATTTCAAGCACCTTGGGGGACTCGATGTCCTCGATGTTGACAGCCCCGAATCCCGGCTGGATGGCCTTTACAATCCTGATTATCTCCTCCTTGTCCTGGGCGGCTATGCACAAGGGAATCGCGTTGATGTCTGCCAGAGACTTGAACAGGACGGACTTGCCTTCCATGACAGGGATTGCGGCTTCCGGCCCGACGTTTCCAAGGCCCAGGACCCTTGTGCCGTCGCAGACGATTGCAACGTTGTTCCACTTTGAGGTGTATTCGTAGGCCAGCTCTTTGTTCCTGCCAATCTCCTCTGACACGTAGGCTACTCCCGGCGTGTAAATCAGGCCGAGGGTGCCTTTTCCCTCTTCAAATATGCTGTCGACTGACACCCTGTTGTGCATCTCTATCTTGCCCCTTAGCATCCTGTGAAGGTTGATTGCGTCTTCTTTCAGGCCCAAGCTGTCTCTCTACACCGGGATGATAATGCCGCTTCTCGCTCTTATGTCTTGAAGAAGAAGCACTTCCTTGCTAATGATGGCAAGCCGCTAAAAACTATTTTATCATATGCACGCAAATATTCTGCGTGATCCTGCACAAAGAAGAGTTCTCATGCGACCAGTGCGACGCAAAATTTGAAAATTACGACGACCTCATAAGGCACGCCAGAGAAGTGCACCACCACGCGATTGTCCGCTGCCACGACTGCGGCAAGGAATTCATACATGAAAAGGACAGGCTCCACCACGTCAGAGAAGAGCACGAAAAGAAATCCCTGTCCCGGGAAAACAAGAACCTGCACAGGCACGACGTAAAGAACCCTGCGCCCCAGGACGAAGTGGACCTGCACAGGAAAAAGTTTAGCGACAATTTTGAATGATTATTCGGAAGAAGCCATTTGTTATGAAATGCTGTGCGTAATAAGATAAAAAAAGAGAAGAAGGACGGAGGGCTGTGAGCCCTTCTTTTTTTCCGTGCGTCTTACGTCGCCAGCAGACTGTATGCCGTCATCAAGTTGGGATGAATCTTGGTGTGCGCTATCTGCATGATTTCCATCGGGGATGCTTTGTCCTTGATGGCGCTGACAAACGCCGGGAACGAGTCATCAAGTGCCTTCACCGCATTGTCCGCGCCGGGAAGGGCTCTTGACTTGATCTGCTGGTACAGCTCTTGCGCCTTTTGCGCAAACGCCTGGGAGCTCTGGTAGTTGGCGATGTCCACGACCTTTGCACTGGCCTGCGCACCTGTACTTGGTGTAGCGCCTATGCTCGACATGTCTGTCATGTTGCCTTCAAAGCCCACCGCTTCGCCATAGTGCTCAAGCGCCTCGTTTACCAGATTTGCCACCACAGTGGCCTGAACGGTTGTGTTGGTCACCTGCGTCTTTTCGATGCGCACATCTGTAGCTTCGTCCAGCAGGTCGCTGAGCGCCTGGACGTTCTGCTTCACTTCGTCAGGGCTGGCGCCCGAATCTATCGACGTTTTCACCTGTTGGATGGACTGCGGAAGGTCGGTAGCTATTCTCTGGTTCTTTTCTGCTATCTCTTTCAGAGTCGAATTGTCAAGCGCCTGAGCTGCATGTTCAACGTGATGGTCTGCCACTTCCTTGTTCGAAGTATTGTTGCCGGCAAGCGAGGTCTCTACCTTTATCTGCTGCACCATGGTAAGGAATGCAACGTTTTCGTCGCCATGGAACGTGTGGGCATAAGCCCTGAAGGAGGCAGAGCCAACAGCCGAGCCGACAAGAATCGCAGAGGCAAGGATGGCTAGGGCCATCGAAATTGTTTTCATGCCGGATTTCCCGCACTATTGGATTAAAGCCTTATAGTACACTCATCGAATTGTCTAAACGATTAGATGTATAATACTATAGTAGACGCTATCTGGTAGCGCAACCGCGGATCTTATTCCGGAAAAAATACCTGCGCGGCATGACGCGGTCATTTCCGCCTTATGCCCAAAGCCAGAATCCAGCCGCCGAGCGTGAAAACCGTGATCGGAAGCAACGCAGTCAGGTACAGTTTGCCTCCGGCTGCCAGGCCGCAGGTGTCGAGGCAGTCTGGTGTAGTGGGCTGCATACTCGCATACAGAAACAGCAGGACCCCTGCCGCTGTTACGGCTCCGCCCAGCGCGGCAAGTTTTATCTTCATTTTTCTCTCTGCATCCTGTTTGTCTGGCGACCTATCTGCCGCCTTGGCTTTTCTTATTTGAGTAACAATGTTCCACGTGATATAAGAGCGCGTAATGGAACATTATTCTAGGTGGCAAGGTTGAAAGGAGCTCACACAAAGTGGCTGAAATACGCCGGAATGGGCGCCGGCATATCTCTTGCTGGCGGGTTGATCCTTCACATTCCTCTTCCGCAACTGGCAGTGTCCATGGCACTGACAGCCGGCCTTGTCATCAGCGGTCTTGCAATGCAGTCCGTTGGCAGGCGTGAAGGGGCAGTAGTATAATAGCATGGCGACCCTACCCCGTTGCGCCTCAACCGCGGAGTGATACGATGGTCCGTAATACTGTACATCGCGCTCTTGGTTCCTGTCAGCTTGCTGCATGAAACGGGCCACGCCTTGGTGTGCTCTGCAAGCGGCTTTTCCTATTCGCTTTGGATAGACGGCACGGGCGGCCACACCGTGTGCGCTGGCGCGCCGGGCAATCCCGTCGAATACGGGGCAATGGGAGGCGCGTTTGGGCTGCTTGGAAGCGCCGCAATAGTCGGGTTCTGGGCAGCCGCAAAAAGAACAAGGCACCCCGCAGTTCTGGTCGTCGGCCTTGCCTATGCCGTAGACCAGGCCGCAAAACTTGTCCTTGAGGGGTTCTTTACTTCACTCTATGCTTCCGGCGCGACAGACCTTTTCCTGACTGCCCTCCAGCTTGTGTCGTGGATAGGTTTGACCGTCTATTTCGCAAGGGCACCGAGAGCACAGGCAGTGGCGAGCATGACAAGGTAATAGTGGTAGCAGTAGTCGCCTATCAGGGCAAAAGATCCCTGATGAAGTGTTCACATCCTGTTTCTCTTTGCTACCGCTTTTCCGCAGAATTCAACAAGAGCACCGTCCCGCGTTTGTCGTATAGCGTTTTTCAGGTTTATTGTCTTTGAGTAAAATGGGGGCAGGTTGCGCAGCGTATCTGCCAGCTCCGAGGCGTCTTGCCTAGGCAGGACGTATTCCAGCTGCCCATGTTTTGCAAGCTTGCCCTCAAAGAACGAGCCAAGAGCTCCTATTTCCATAAAGCCCGTCGGATCTCTTGCCGGGCCAAACAGGATTGCTATCTTGCAATATTTTGGGTGGGCCAAGTATCGCCTGCCGTCTTTTCCTACATCGCTTGCCAGCGAATAATACCTACGCATAACGTCAAGAAGCGGCGTCTGCTCGACGGAATTTGCGCCGCCTGCCGAAAGCAGTATGTTCCCAAACGGGTCGATAATGCAGGCAGAGTTGAACAACGATCCTGTATTTCTGTAGGACTCCTCTGCTTTTTCTACCAACACCCGCCCAAGCGCGGCACCAGGCGCATCCTGCTCTAGCGTGTGCTTCTCTGAAAAAGCCTCCGGGTTGTACCGCCTGACAGTTTTCACGATATGCGACGAAGGCTTGTTCTTGGCAAGCAGCCTAGGATTTTCCAGACAGTCTGGAGAAATCCAGTTCTTGTTTATGCGCCCTCTGACCCTGCCTAGACTGGACGTAAAAGCTCTGGTGGAGCGCTTTTCAAAAAGCGGGTCGATTTCGCTTCTGGAAAAGATGGAATCCTGCGGCCCTGCAAAGGCTCTCTTGCCGCGCAGGCCAAACGTGGAGAAGCTCGCCGCCTTTTGCTGCCGAAGTTCTGCCGGCAGCGTGGTCAGATCGTTGTGGCCTCTGCAGCTGACTCCGCATTCGGGGTCGTCCGCGATGTGGATTACTCCCAAACCTGCGCCCAGAATTGCGCCTGTGCACATTATACATGGGTCAAGGGAGGATATTATCGTCATGCCTGCAGCCGGTGGCAGCGCCTTTCTTCTGGAAAAATACCAGTCCACGAGCTGTTTTTCAACGTGCGCCGTAGGGTCTATCGCGTTTTCTGATATTACTCTGTTTAATGCCTTTTTCAGCACCCTTCCCGTATTGTTTTCAATCAAAAGGCCGCCTACCCCAAACGTGCCTCTTGCGGCCGCCTTTCCAGCTCCTTCTGTCGCTATTCTGGCGCATTTTTCGGCAAGCAGGCTGCTGCCGGCACTGCTGCTACTTCTCATTTTTTTCCCTGTAGGCAGCTGCTGGCGTGGAAGCTAAAAAACTCTGCGCGTGTGCAGGATTGATAATATGTTTCTGGCTCCGAGTGCAAAACACATCATCTTGTTTCAGGTCCGTCTAGACTCTTCATCGCCGCAGATGCTGGGGCGACGCAGTACTTGATGCTTCCGTCTGTCTGTTTACGGCATGTTAGCTTAAATAACATCAGGGCGCACGATTCTTTGTGAGAAAATTCAACAACAAGACATCAGGCGGCAAGTGCGAATGCATCTGCCACAGCAGGCCAAATACCGACTATTGCGGGTATTGCTCGCCTGCACACAAGCGTAGCACGTATGCAAAGTAAAAACCGAGCCCTACACGCCCCGTTTCTTTCTTCCGGGACTTAAGCATATATCAAGATGCCATTTCCCTACAGTCATGTCTATAGACAAGACCAAGTTCGGCATCCTGGCAGCAGCCATCCTGGCATCTGCCGCAATAGCAATCGTCCTGCAGGGAGGTTACGCCTCTGCGCAGCAGCAAAGCAGCACCATAGTACGAATCCAGAAAACCGTCATGTCCGCTCCGGCGCCGGTCACGGCCCAAGGGCACCCGACCCACCAGGTCGTCTTTGCCCTCCCGCTGAGAGATGACGGCAGGATATGGTCCGGTACAGTAACGTTCACCGCAAGCAAGCCGATAGAGATAGAGGTGATGCACCGGTACAACCCTGCCGTGACTCCGACAGCCGAATACGGCCAGCCGCCAGTAGCCGTCATCAATGGGACTACGATAACCTACTCGCACATGACCGGGATTGTCGACACCCCTATACTTTCAGGAGACTCGCCTATCGCATCGGGCACTTTTGACTTTACCGGAAGCGCCCTCGTCTTCCACAAAAGGAGCGGCGAGCCCTTTACAGTGACCTACACTATCGATGCGGTGGCAAAAACCCTGACACAATAGAGGGGACTGGCGCGTGCCCGGCCCCTCTATTTTTATGATTTTTTAGCAACCATTACTACCGCAAGGGCTGCGCCGGCCGCAGCCGCGATTGCAACTGCGGAATACACCTGCGCCTTTAGGTCTTGCACCGGCTTCATGACTGACTCGTAAGGCTGGATTGAAAACACCGCCCAGGTTGTGCCCGGCGCCCTGACAGGGTGATACGAAACTAACATGTCCTTGCCTCCTATCGACTCGATTGCCGAGCCTGACTCGCCGGAAATTGCCTTTTTGTACACGTCCATTTCTGCAAGGGGTTTGCCGGCTCCAAGCGACGAGACAAGCTTGTTTGAATACACTACCTCGTGGCCGTTCTGGTCGGCGAAAGTAAAGCGCCTACCGTCGTCGTCATCTTCGAACATGTCCTTTGCAAACCTGTCAAGGTTCTGGAGGCGGACTAGGCCAATCAAGACGCCCTTGAGCTCACCGTTTGCAGTCACCGGGACTGCGACTGCCGTCGTGCTTGCGCCGCTGGACGCTGAAATGTACACTTCGCCAAGGTACGTCGAGCCGCTTGCCACTGCGCCCTTGAAGTAGTCGCGGAACGCAAGGTTGGTCTTGGTCAGGTTCATCTGCCTGTAAAACGGCTCTTCAACGTACACCTCGCCGTTTGGAAGTATGAACACCACGGCCTCCACGTCCTGGCTGCTTGATAGAACTGACTGCGCGACCTGCCTCTTTTCTATGTCCGCGCCCTGCGGCACGCCCTTGGACTCGGCCGTTATCTGCGACGCGTACGGCGCGCCGACGGCCATCTGTGGCGTTTTGCCGGCCGCTTCCATGAGTGACGCCACGGCGGAGATCTTGGCCTCCGTGGCAATGGCAAGGGCGCGCACGTCGCCTGCTTCCTTCTCTGTTATCTTTTTCTCTAGCGCGCCGGCTCCTGCCATCCCGGCTGCTGCGAGTATGATGATTGCTATTGCGACTGCGGCCGAATATGCCGCAAGGTTTCTGGTCCTGCCCAACAACACTCAAAGTCCCGTTATGCGGATGATATATTACTTTTCCACAGGACCTTGAGCCCCTAATTTTTGCACAGAGCATATATCCAAGTGGCCTCTTTAGCAGGCGTATTGTCCTCAAAAAGCAGTGCCGTCGTGCCGGTGATAATTGCCGCGGCAATCATAGCGGCGGCCGGCATCATCGCCGTTGCGTACGTCCAGGCGGGAGAAAACAAGCCCACCGGAAACTCGCCAGACCTGCGCCTCCTTGCATCTAACCTTGAGGAAAGGATTGCAGGTTCTGTCAAGGTAATGGAGCTGACAGGCGCGATGCCTGCAGTCAGAAATACCGATTCGCTGTCTCTCGTAAGCACCGCCCAGATGGGGATACCACAGGACGCAGACCCTGCCAAGAGGGAGGTCGCAAAGGAGATCGTTGCCACGTACGGCGACGTAGCAAGCATCTTTTTCCTCACGCCGGATGGGAACCTCTACCTTGGCGAGCCCTTTGAGCAGCAAAAGCAGCTGCCGCAACTGAACTACTCTGACCGGGATTGGTACAAGGGAGTATCTTCCACCGGCGACTCGTACGTCAGCTCTGTGTTCATGTCGGCGGCCATCCACGAGCCGACGGTGGCGGTGGCAGTGCCGGTCCACGAGCAGGGCACGGAAAAGGGCGCCATCGGGTACTGGGTCGCCATTACCAACCTTGACGAGATAGAAAAGGACCTTAGGCAGCTTGGAGGCAACTCGCGGGTAATCTTTGTGGACCACAACGGGACCGAGATTGCCGACTCGGCAAGAGACCCGTCTGTAGAGAGAAAAGACCTGCGGAGCTTTTCAAGCCTTGAAAGCGTCAAGGCCGCACTTGCAGACAAGTCTGGCTCCCTCGTAGAGACCGTTGACGGCAAGAGCATGAGGGTAAGCTATGCCCCGGTAAAGGCGCACCCGCACACATGGGCGGTAGTGTCGATGCAGCCGGCAAGCTGACTGACTGGCTGGCTGATTGTTTATCTATTCCCTCAGCCCTATGGCGGCAGTTGGCAAGCCGCGGCGGCTTTAAAGTTCGGCCGATGGAAAGGCAGGAGCTTGACCTTGCGCTCGATTGGGCCGCCGACGAGGGATGGAACCCCTGCCTGCACGACGCAGACGCGTTCTTTGATTCTGATCCGGAAGGGTACCTTGTGGGGCTGCTTTCCGGCGAACCCATCGGCTGCATCTCTGCCGTTGCTTACAACAACGCGTTTGGGTTTCTCGGGCTGTACATAGTAAAGCCAGAGCACCGGGGTAAGGGCTTTGGGATGGAGCTGTGGCGCCACGCGATGCGGCGCCTTGGAAGCCGCAGCGTCGGACTCGACGGCGTGGTAGGGCGTCTGCGCGACTATGAAAGACAGGGTTTTGTGCTTGCGTACAGGAACATCCGCTACGAGTCGGCCGGAGACAGAGGGGCCAGACCGCCTCCCGGCAGCATAATCGACCTGCGAAAATATGGCACCAAGGCCGCCGCGGAATACGAAAAGAGGCTTTTTCCCGCGTCACGCACACGGTTTTTGGAAAAATGGCTGGACCAAAGGCAAGGGGCTGCGCTGGGTTGCATGGACGCAGGAAAACTTGTCGGGTACGGCGTCGTACGCAAGTGCGTCCGGGGGTTCAAGGTGGGGCCCCTGTTTGCAGACACGCGGCAAGCTGCAAGAGACCTTTTTTGGGGGCTTGCCGGGCGCGCGGCAGGCGAGCCGGTGTACATCGATGTCCCTGAGGCAAACGGCATGGCAGTCGACCTAGCAAAGGAAGTGGGAATGCACAAGGTGTTTGAGACTGCAAGGATGTACAAGGGCTTGAAGCCGGACCTCGACATTTCACGCATCTACGGCGTGACTACGCTTGAGCTTGGCTGAGTGGCATTTGCTTAAATGGCGGGCGTTTGATGAAAAAAACGTGCAGGCTGGAAACGGACCTGTGGAACATTGTAGCTGGCAGGAGGTTCAGGGACTTGTGCGAAAAATCGCCGCAGAAATACGCAAAGACAAATACGACTGCGTGCTGGCAATAGCAAACGGCGGGATAATCCCTGCCAAGCTTTTGGCCGAGGAGCTTGGCATCGACCAGATAATGCTCATCCCGGTCAGGGGCAAGCAGGTGATAGAGGCGGAGATGCCGCGCCTGCAGGAAGGCAAAAAATATCTGGTAATAGACGACATCTATGACACCGGCGACATTTACAAAAAGGTGTCAAGGGCCACGCAAGGCTTTGACTGCACGTTTGTTTTCTGCATGAGCCGCTATCCGCAAGAATTCGGCGCCTATGGGGAGCTGCTGAACCACGAGCGGTGGATAGTCTTTCCGTGGGAAAAAACGCCAACTGGCTAGCAAAATGTTGCACTGGACTGCACAATTTTGCAAAGAATGACTATCAATATCATAAATCATCGTTGCACATTTTGCAGACAATGAAATTTTTTGAAAGACAAACCGGCCAACGCCCTACTAATGGAATTGCATTCTGAGCAATCTTGCAATATTTACATGTTGTACGACAAGTTTTACATGACAAGCAATTAGAATCATGATTTCCCATCAATTGCGAGGAACTACAATGGCACAAATGCCAGCGTTAATACCAAAAGAAGTCGAAATACAGAGACTGAAAAAGATCTACATCTTTGTCATCTGCCTCGGTTCCATCGCCGCATCAGTAGAGGTCGACAACTTCGTCGATGGCTCGCTGCACCAGACTGCAATCAGAGATAGCGCGTTTACGCCTGCCCACTGGTGGCTGTATAGCCACTTTGTGGCGCTGCCTCTCGGCTGGGGTATGGTGGCCATGTACGACAGAAAGGTCCCGATACTTAGAGGTCCAGGCAACTCGATGAACACCGGTCTAAAGATAACCATCATCGGTTATCTTGCGACCATGTTCACGATAGGAGTCAATGAGCTATGGCACTTCTGGTTCGTCGAGGAAATCTTCTCTGTTCCTAACCACTGGATGTTCAACATGGGTGTCGTAGTGGCATTCATGGGCGCTCTGGCCTATGTAGTCAGAGTGTACGCCAGACTGGTGGAACTGGGTGCAGAAACA
>DASUXB010000243.1:0-3961 GCA_036378195.1 Nitrososphaera sp. | reverse complement strand
AGAAGGAGTGGTCAGGCCGGCGCTCATAGTAGGAATCCCTGTGGGCTTTGTGTCTGCGCCCGAGTCAAAGGAGGCGCTTGCCAAAGCCGACGTGCCTTTCATAACAAACGTCGGAAGAAAGGGTGGGAGCCCCGCCGCGTCGTCGATAATCAACGCGCTTTTATTGCTGTACCAAAACAATCAGCGGCGCGAATAGGACGCGCAGCTGCGCACGAGCCTCTCTGCAAGAACATTGTTTGCAAAGTGCAGGTGCATGTACGCTGCAAGGCCGACCTCGCCGATTACAAAGCCGTCTCTGCCGTCAGCGACTCCTTTTCCCTTTTTCATGGCATACGCAAACCTGCTGTCCTTGGAAATACCTTCTATCGTAGAATAATGGAACTCGTGGCCGCGCAAGTTTGTTCTTCCAAAGACCGGGCCGTTGCAGTCTGCCTCGGTGTAGTTGAGCGTAAGACGCGAGGTCATGACCGTGTCGGCGTCAATCAGCCCTGCCATCCTTCGTACTTTTTTCTCGCCCTTGTACCCGCTTATCGAGCGCGTCAGGTACATCAACCCGCCACACTCACCGTACACCGGCATACCTACGTTTACAGCTTTTGCAACAGACCTTGTCATGGACCTGTTTTCTGCAAGCCTGTCTGCAAGCACTTCTGGAAAGCCGCCGCCAAGGATGATGCCATCTATTCCCTCTGGCAGCGCTGCGTCGTTTACCGGGCTGAAAAAGACCAGCCTTGCGCCCGCCCTCTTTAGCGCGTCGAGGTTGTCGGCATAGTAAAAGTTGAACGACTCGTCGAGCGCGACTGCTATCGTGGTCCTTTTCTTTGGCGCCTTTTCAACTGCGGGCGATGATGCTGCAGCAGTAGGGAGCGTTCCTGCACCGCACGCCTTCAAGACAGAATCGACGTCTATTTGCTCTGAAACGTATCTTGCGGCGCCAAGTACCTCCTTACGCTTTTTCTTTTGCAGCTCTTGCGCAGGCACGAGACCCAGGTGGCGCTCCTCCATCCTTATCTCGTTGTTGCGCCTTATCATGCCAAGCACCGGCGCCTTTATCTTTCCATCACCTGCAAGCGCGTCTCCGAGATAGCCTGCGTGCCTGTCGCTTGCCACGTTGTTCAGGATGATGCCTGCTATCCTGACACTCCTGTCAAAGTGCATGAATCCAAGGGCAATCGCCGCAATAGAGCGCGCGCTCTTGCCCGCGTCGACTATGAGGACGATGGGCGCGCCGAGCATCTTTGCCATGTGGGCTGTGCTTGCAAAGTTGTCCTTTCCAGACATTCCATCAAAGAGGCCCATGACGCCCTCGATGACCGCAACGTTGGCGCCCTCGCACGCGGAATTAAAGCAGTCTATGACCCCGCGCCTTCCCATGAGCCACACATCGAGGTTGCGCGACTTGCGCCCCGTGACAAGCGTGTGGTATGAGGGGTCGATAAAGTCGGGCCCGACCTTGAATGGCTGTACGACAAGCCCTTTCTTACGCAGGGCGTGCATTATTGCGACTGCGATAGTGGTCTTGCCTACACCGCTCGTGACCCCTGCGACCACTATCCTTGGGACTACCACGCAACAATTGCGGGGTAGTATTATTATTAACTTAGCTTAGAGTCTCGGGGAATTTTTGCCTGCAGGCAGAGCAGAACGCCGCGTCGTTGGTCGTCAGAGAATCGCACGCGGGGCACATCTTCCACACGTTGGTTTCTGCCTTTAGGTCCTTGCCGCAGTCCGGGCAGAACTTGGCTGCCTGGGGCACAGAGGCAAAGCCGCAGTAACGGCACGCAATCGCCTGTTCTTTTTCTTCTTCATTTGGCTTTTCTGCTTTCTGTGCCGCCGGCTTTGGAGGCTCTATTATTATCTTCTTTTGCTCCATCTCTGGCGGTTGCATGGAAGCAAGTGTTTCGCCGCTTATCTGCGGCCTTATGCCGAGCATCAGCTCCTCCTTGAGGATGTCAAACTCTTCCTCGGTTATCATGCCCTGATGCTTCATGAGGGCCAGCCTTTCGAGCCTGTCAAGCGCGTCTATCTTGGGTTTTTCCTGCTCTGGCTTTATCTCGGGCAGGGACTCTTGCCTAGACGGTGGCGCGGCCTTGCGGCTTGCCAGCTCGCCCCTCATGCCTTTCTGGATGAGCGAACTTACTCTGAGCGCTACCTGCTTGTCGACTGCTGGCAGGTCGATGTGCTGGAGCGATGCGCGGGGCTTTAGGAGTATCTCTGTGGAAAACACGCCGCGCTTTAGCATAACGGTGGCAATCTCTTCATATTTCACGGCGATGATGTTTGCCCTGAGGCCAAACATCTTGGGGTCCTTAAAGAGCACGCGAGTCGTGGTGATGTATATCCTGTCCGGAGACGAGATGGACCCGCCGGGCGCGACCTTGGACTGTGAAGCCACCAAGAGTATCTCCTCTCCGGGCATCAGAAGGCCGGCTATGTCAGGGTCCATCCTTTCTAGCATCATTTAGCAGACCTCTACTCTTTTTACTAAAATAGATAATGTAAGGAGGTTCTGGATATTTCTACTAGGGTCGGGCAGGTCAGGTTGGTTTTTATCCGAATTCAACTCCACTGACAACATATATGCCTCCAGACAGGGCCCCGGTCATAGTCTACACTGGCAAGGGCAAGGGCAAGACCACCGCGGCGCTTGGAATAGTGCTCCGGGCAGTAGGCCACGGCCACAAGGTGGGCATGATCCAGTTCATCAAGGGCGAGTGGTACTATGGCGAGCTGACAAGCTCTAAACGGCTGGAACCCGAGTTTGAGATGATAGCCGCCGGCAAGGGGTTCGTGGGAATCATCGACGACGACCACCCAATAGAGGAGCACCAAAAGGCGGCACGGGAGGCAGTTGGGCTTGTCAGAGAAAAGCTTGCCTCCGGGACGTATGACGTCATGATCCTTGACGAGGTGAACTATGCAGTCAAACTCAATCTTGTACCAGTAGATGATGTCCTTGGCATAATTGCAGCCAAGCCAGACAGGACCACGCTTGTATTGACGGGCAACCATGCGCACGAAAAGGTGGTCGAAGCGGCGGACCTTGTCACCGAGATGAGGGAAGTAAAACACCCGTACCGGAAGGGAATAAAGGCCAGAAAGGGCGTCGACTTTTAGGGCAACCTTAAAGTATGGACTGCGCACCGCGTAAAATGATTTGTCAGCCGCTCAAGAGGCCTCCCGGCTGCCGGACGAAGGCGAGATAGTCATCGCCACGGTGAGGGAGGTGACCGGCCACGGCGCCTATGTCACGCTCGACGAGTACAATAGCATGACGGGCTTTCTCCACATTTCCGAGATTGCGACCGGCTGGATACGCAACATTGAGCGCTATGTCAGGCCAAAGCAGAAAGCGGTGCTGAAGGTAATCCGCGTCAACAGGGCAAGGGGCGAGGTCGACTGCTCGCTCAAGCAGGTCTCCGGCGAGGAGCGCAAGTCAAAGCTCATCGAGGTTAAAAAGAGCGAAAAGGCTGATGCGTTCATGGATTTCATAAAGGCCAAGCTGAAACTTGCAGACCCTCAGGTGGCCGAGATAGAGGATAAAGTCTTGCAAAAGTACGACTATGTCTATGACATTTTCGAGGACATTGCAAGAAAGGGGCCAGAGCTTCTTCAAAAGTACGACTTTTCCGATGACGTCAAAAAAGCGATGGAGGAAGAAAGCAACAAGATTCAGGTGCCCCACGTAGAGGTGAGAGGCGTCATGGAGATCGCCTCGAAAAAGCCCGATGGCATCGAGATAATAAAAACCACACTTGCAGGCGTGGAGAGCAGCAAGGGAAGCGCCACGACCGACGTCACGTACGTGAGCGCCCCGCGCTACCGCATTGTAGTCACGGCAGAGAACTTTAAGATGGCTGAAAAGTCGATGAATAACGCGGTGGAAAAGATCCGCTCTGCGATTGAAAAGCAGCATGGCGCGTTCAACTTTATCCGCGAAGAGTCGAAAAAGTCGCACCAA
>DASUXB010000242.1:0-11634 GCA_036378195.1 Nitrososphaera sp. | reverse complement strand
CTTTTCTGTGTACCCGCAGCTGGAAAAGGACGAGTGGATAAGGATGGACATACACAGGCGGGAGAACCTGACCGAGCGACGTTTCATATCCATAATCGGCGGGCTTGTCGACATTGTCGAGCGCACCGACAACAAGCTAGTCCTCGTGATGCTCAACGCGACTGCTTCTGCGCTAAGGCAGTACGGCCTTGAAAAGAAACTGCAAGACCTCGCCGAGTCATACAAGGACAAATTCTTGATGACGCCTCTGTGGAAAGAGTACGCTCACGTCGTGGAATTCCTGGACAGCGGCCGGTGCTGGGCCGAAATGACTGACTCGGGCTCGATGCAGGAAGAATTGCTTTATTTCCCAAAGGTGGCATCGCTCACTGTCCGGCTGAACACCGAC
Organism: Nitrososphaera sp.; assembly: GCA_036378195.1. GTDB lineage: Archaea > Thermoproteota > Nitrososphaeria > Nitrososphaerales > Nitrososphaeraceae > Nitrososphaera. The sequence continues at coordinate 11,246 of DASUXB010000242.1, read as the reverse complement.
AGGCCCGAGACAGTATTTGACGCAAAGAGCAACATACTGGTGCCTCCGCTCAACCGTGCGTGGATTTCCTCGATGGCAAAAGAGGCGCACGAAAAGGGCGAGGGCCTTGGGCTGCAGCTGCGAAAGAAAAAGCAGATCTACGGCAGGCCGGGGCAGGTGTCGAAAAAGATAATACGGATAATCAAAAAGGAGTTTGAAAACGGCGATGCCAACTTTTACCCGTGGCTGCACCAGCGCCTCGGATTGTGGAAGGAAAAGCAGAGCATCAGTTACATGTGATTTGCTACCGCGCACAAAGAGGGAGGGGGCGTGTTTCCAGTGGAACATCTTGCTTGTTTAAAAGAATTAACTAAACTGCAAACTTGGCCCTTCTGACGCCGGCCTTCTTTCTCTCTTGCGCGGTAGAAAGGAACGCGTCTCTCATCATCTGCTCGTACGCCTTGCTCATTTGCTGGCCGCGCCTTGGCATCACCTTTCTCTGCGTCTCTATTGCAGACGCAAGCTCGAGCTCGGCGTTTCTTGCGCCGATGCCTTTTCCGTATATCGTAAACGACGGGACGTCGCCTGCGACAAGGCCGTGGAGGTGCGACGAGACTCCTATCCTGCGGCCACTGTAGACGAGCGTTCCAATGGATGTCTTGCTCATGTCAGCAAAGAATGAGCCCAGCTTGTCAAGGCCGGTGTCGCGGCCTTCAATCCGTATCTTGCCGTACGTCATCTTTAGGTCGGAAGTTGTGGTCATGGCGCCAAGGTTGGCCCACTCGCCGACGTACGAATGTCCCACAAAGCCGTCGTGCGCCTTGTTCGTGTAATCGGAGATTATAGAGTGCTCTATCTCGCCGGCGACTCTGCAGTTCCTGCCGATGTAGCTCTTTTCTATTATGGAAAACTGCTTGACCTGCGCCTGCGAGCCGATGTATGCCGGGCCTACTATCCTGCTCTGGGCGACGTACGCGCCGGGGCCGATGTAGATGCCGCCGCTCCTTGCGTCAAGCATCGATCCCTCTTCAATCTCTGCGCCTTCTGCCACTACCGCGTTCTGCCCTATCACTCTTGCACCCTGCATCATCTCGTTTGACTGCTCCGCTGCCACTGTTTGCATCGCCAGCGCGTTTTCAAGCACCTTTATCAAGTCCCACGGCTCTGACAGCAATCCTTCTTCGCTCTGCGCGTCTGTGGATTTTTCTACTGCAAGCGCCTTTATGCTAACGGGCTTGCCGGCCTCGACGCATTTCTGCAAGTACTCTGCCGGTTTTTTTGAAAGGCGCGCCACCAGCAGCCGGTTTCCAGAGGTTATCGCAAAAGCGTGGTTTACCTTTGACAAGCGGGGCAGGTCGAGCGTGGCAGGGTGCAACAGCCCGTTTACAAAGATAGTGTCGGAGTCAAGAGAACTCGGGTTTACCTTGCAGCCGTCGTGCCTTTCTGCCGTGATTTTTTCAAGATACCTGCGCACTAGCAGTGCATCCGGCGCGTTGCCTGCGTACGAGGATTCTTCAAAAAACGTCCTTGCGCCTACCTTGAGGTCAAAGGTCGCCCTCGTCAGCGTGAGCGGGGAAAAGTTGCGCCAGTGGTGGTCCTCAAAGAGTGCAAAGGGCATGTTCTATATCTTGCCCAGCCTGCTTGCAAACTGCTTGTAGGCGTCGAGATACGACTTTTTGTCGCCGATGTCTATGAACCCCGAGCCGTCCACCTCGAACGACCTGACCTTCTTTTTCTGCGAAAGGACGCTTCTCACGGCGTCGTCCATGCCAAACGAGCCTGCCCTTGGTATCGATTTCAGGAACTCTGGCTCCATGACGTAGCAGCCTATGTTGATGAGGCCGCTTATCTCGGGCTTTTCGCGCCAGCCGGTGATTTCGTTGCCTTCCACGTCGATAAATCCGTATTTTAGTTTAGTAGAATAGTGCATGAGTGCCATCGACACGAACGCGTTGCTCTCCTTGTGCATCTTTAGCATCTTGCGCAGGTTGAACTCGTACACCGAGTCGCCATAGACGCACACAAACGTGTCGCCGGCAAGCATCTTTTCCGCGGTCTTTAGCTGCCCTGCAGTCGCAAGCGGGCGCTCTGCGCGGGCATAGTCTATCTTGACGTTGAACCTGCTTCCGTCCTCGAAATAGTCCTCGATTGTCCTGTGGAGGTAGCTGACGCAAATTACTATCTCTTTGATGCCGCCGGCGTTTCTCAGCCACTCTATCGTGTATTCAAGTAGGGGTTTGTTGCCTAGCGGGAGCATCGGCTTTGGTATGAAAAAGGTGTACGGCTGGAGCCTCGTGCCGAGGCCGCCTGCGAGTATGACTGCTTTCATCGCCGGCGTCTTTGTCGCATCCCGTACTATATAAGGTAAGACCGCATTTCCTATAGAAGAACACTCAACAAACCTTCAGTACTTGCTCGATTTTGCCTGCCACTTCTGCAGGGTTCCTGCCAAACACAGTCATCATGGGCTCCTTGCCAACGTCGCCTTCGTGGTATATCACCTCCGCCCCGGGGTTTTGGAAAAGCGCGGCCCTCGTGCCCCATGATATGGTAGAGCCCTCTTTTCTCTTGACGTCTCTTGGCTCTTTGCTTCTGTCGTAGCTGGATACTTTGAACAGGGACTTGCACGCGGCGAGGATGTCCCGGTCCAGCCTGACGTTGATGACTGCCCTCGTTGACGGGCTGACGCTCATGTACGCAAGGACGGCAGACGCCATGTGCCTCGACGCTCCAAACTCTACCCTTGACACCTGCACGGCCGCATTTCCTGCCTTTACTATCCTGCCGCGCACCGCCGCGACTTCTGCGTGGCTTGCGGCGTCCGGGAGGGCGTATGCAAAGTTGGTCTGCGTTTCTGGTATCAGCCGGTAAAATCCCTCCAGCGAAACGAGCCTGTCGACTGCCGCCTGCAGATCGTAAAGCACCCTGTGGCGCATGGCGTCTCTGTATATCGCAGAGAGCGGGTTTGTGACCGGAAGGCCCTTTCCGACCGTAACCGCGTTTTTGATGGCGTCGTGCACGTACTCGTTTGCCATCCTGCACGCCTCTTCGAGTGCAAATCCTCGCGCAAGGTAGGCGGTGACTGCCGCGGAAAAGTTGCAGCCCGAGCCGTGGCTCTCCTCGATGTCGATTCTCGGGTTTGTAATCTCTGTGACCTTGTTATTGTTGCTGCTCAAAAGTATGTCAGTCACAGTCTCTTTGCCGAAATGCCCGCCCTTTACGATTACATTCTTTGCTCCGAGCGTCTTTAGCCTCATTGCAGCCTCGACGCCGTCGCCCTCGCTTCTTATCTTCACGCCGGACAGTTTCTCAGCCTCCATCCTGTTAGGCGTGACAAGCGTCGCAAGCGGGATCAACTCTGAAACAAACGGCTCCAGCGCGTCGTCCTTTAGCAGTTTTGCGCCCGTCCCTGCGGCAAGTATCGGGTCGAGCACTATGGGCACCTTTGCGGATCTCAGCGACCTTGCTACGGCGCCTATCACCTCCTCGCTGTAGACCATGCCTATCTTGATTGCAAAAGGTCGCAGGTCTGCCATCACGGATCTTACTTGCGCCTCGACTATTCTCGCTGGGACTTCGTGTATCTCGGCCACCTTTTTCGTGTTCTGCGCCGTCAGCGCCGTTATCGCGGTGCAGCCATAGACTCCGAGGGCCGAGAACGTTTTCAGGTCCGCTTGGATGCCGGCGCCCGCGCCAGAGTCGCTCCCTGCGATGGAAAGCGCTACCCTTGTCAATTCACGGCAGGATAACAGAGATGACTTATTCAGTCTATCGGAACGCTCAGATTCGCTACTAATGGCGAACAATTCGCTATTAGCGAGGAAAACCCTGGACTTGGAAGGCTTTGGGTCGTTTCTTGCACAGGGAAGGAATGCGCAGACTGCCGCGCAGCGATTGACCTATGCACTTGGCGAAATACCCCGGCGCCAAGGATGAACTGTTTGGCGCCGAGGCGGATTAGGGTTCAGGCACGTTATTGCCTGATGTTATAATTACGCATTTCAAATATTAAGGACATTTGAAAAGTCCGCCCCCGCCTCAAGGATACCGCCAAAAGACAGGGACGGACCTACCGGTTGGCTCTCATACCTACCGGTGATTAGTCTATTCGCAAATCATAATTAGGAATTTCGGCCGGACAACTGGAAACACGTTCCGGTTCCTACAAAAGCAAACCGCCGGACCGGAAAGCAACAACTCTGACCGGTCGCGGCGAGAATGTTTGTCCGCCGGATGAGCTACAAGATCCGACCGTCTTCCTTTAATGATGAAACTAAAATGACATTCGACCTTTCTCTTGAAAGACAATCATCCCCGCCACGATCATGTTATCACATGACGGGGGTCGATGAAGCACTGATTCTTGCCGGTTGAGTCGGCAGCTACCCTTCCATGTTATCGCTTAAACGAGTATAGATCCCGGTCGTGTAACTTGGCCCGCGGGTCGTCATGGCGGCGGCCCGCGGGGAAGCGTGTTTGATTATCGTTGTCAGGTCGTCGTCGAACAGGAAGTACCCTGACCTTGTTTCTTCTTGTCCCAAGTATATACGGTTTTCTGGCATTGTTATATTGTAATCTATAAATTCTATATTGATATATCATAATATTTGTAAGAATTGCAAGAATTAAATACTATATGAAAGACAGGTAAGGTATAAACAACAAGAAAAAACGTTGTAAAGGCTGACTAGAAAACAACAAGCAGATTCCGGACAGAATACAAGTGTGAGGACGGCGGAAAAATAGTAGTTACGAACAGGACGTTTGAAATCTACGGTTATGGGGGCGAACCCCTGGCCTTTAGGAATCCGCGCTTCAAGTATGGCGCCGCTAGGCGTGGGTGGGGTGGAACTGGAAGGATTTTCAAGTTCACATGCAAATGTTCGTGGCCTGCCACCTTCACCACTACGCTAATGGGCAGGCCGCGCACGACCGGATTGTTTGAATTACGGGACAGAGATTCTTCCCACGACCTCGCCTTCAAGACTCGTGGGTAATCGATTCAGTGGCTTCGCCTCTTTGCATATCTCGCGCTACCGCGCCTCTGGAACTAAATTTCATGCATGTAGCAATCATCTGTTAAATTGAGAGGTAATTTCTGTAATGCAAGGTTAAAAGCTGGCAAATCTAATCGAGAGGCCGATGCCGTGGGTAGCGAATGGTCTGATAGAAAAATTGGTCGTAAACAAGGTTGCAGAAAAACAAAGGAACGACATCGTATTTACAAAGCCCTTCAGCGTTTTCATGTTGGATCGTGTCAATCATCACACATCACTAAGGACTATTGAAGAATGCCGCAATGTGATGCGTCGTTACAGTTCCGCCTTGCGTTTTCTATCAGACGATGAAATTCGCGCCGTTGTAGTCCTGTTAGGATTCTACGTCGAGCATCTGGACAATCCTATATCGATTGGCCGCTAAGTGCAAGCACTAAGATGTTCCAGATTCTAGTGGATAAGAGTTTACGGCCCGCCGCACACCACCACGCGGACGGCAGGCTTGGACTTCATTTCACTTGGGGTTAAAACGAATCCTTCGATGCTGGTCGTGCTCTTGAATATAATATCAGCTGATGACCGTGTGAACTGGAACGTATTTCCAGTTGTTTAGTTTATGTTATTCAGGTAAAAGCTGTTTTTGCCTACACCTGATAGCCTTTCTACTTCCTGCGCCCGGTCGAGTAGCGCGCTTAACGTGTCCGCCTGTTGCCCGCTGACCGTTGAGACGCCGGCGCCGCTTCTCGTAAAGCATGGCCTAATGGAAAGCGCTACCCTTGTCAATTCACGGCAGGATAACAGAGATGACTTATTCCGTCTATCCGCTCACAGGACATAGTTGCACAGACAGATGCGTTTTCCGCAGCAGGCACACTTTGCTGCCCCCGGCGAAACAAACCTGCATTTCTTGCCGTGGGTTTCGCAAAATACTGCCCGCTCTTGCTGCTGCTCCTCTGCTGTTGCCTGCATATGTATGCCGTATTTTTCAGGGATTTTCTGTTAATCCAAGTGGCAAGCTAGTTTAGAGCAGCAAGCTAAATTTTGTTTAGACCTGCAACAAGGTAGAACATTCTTTATATCCTGTCACTGCGTATTTTTTCCGATTCTAGTTATGGTGGCTACCCAGATGAACAGTGCCAGACGTGGCGTCGCAACTGATGAAATGAAGCAGGTGGCAAAGGACGAGGGCGTGGATCTTGATTTCATAGTCAGGGGCGTTGCAAGCGGCTCGATAATCATCCCGAAAAACAACGCTAGGCCGCAAAAGATCAAGGTGACAGGGATAGGCCGGGGCCTGAAAACAAAGGTGAACGTGAACATCGGCACCTCTACTCTGCACCAGGACCTTGCCGAGGAAGTGTCAAAGGCCAAGGTAGCAGTCAAGCATGGCGCCGATACGATAATGGACCTCTCGGACGGGGGCGACTTGAACCTGATAAGAAAGACGCTCCTTGAAGCCGCGCCGATAACCTTTGGCACAGTCCCGGTGTACCAGGCGTATTGGCACGGCGTGGAAAAGTACAAGAATCCGCTCAACATAACCGAGGACGACTTTCTCGACGCATTTGAAAAGAACGCCAAAGATGGCGTCGACTACACTACCATCCACTCGGGGATAACGAACGAGCTTGCCAAGCGAGTGCTTGAAGTGCAGAGGCACGGGGGCATCGTCTCAAAGGGAGGCACGATAACCGCCGCGTGGATGCTGAAATACGAGAAGGAGAACCCTTACTTTGAACACTTTGACTACCTCTGCGAAATAGCGAGGAAATACGACGTCACGTTCAGCCTCGGCGATGCGCTGAGGCCCGGCTCTATACTGGACGCGCACGACGAACTGCAGGTGGCAGAGATGATAAACGTGGCAAGGCTTGCCAAGAGGGCGCACGCTAAAGACGTGCAGGTGATGATTGAAGGCCCCGGACACGTGCCCCTGAACGAGGTGGCCGCAAACGTCAGGCTTGCCAAGTCGCTCATAGGGGACGTCCCGTACTATGTCCTTGGGCCCCTTGTAACCGATATAGCTGCCGGCTATGACCACATCGCAAGCGCGATAGGCGCCGCAGTTTCCGCGGCGGAAGGAGTCGACCTTTTGTGCTACCTTACGCCGGCAGAGCACCTTGGACTGCCGACTGAGGAGGAGGTAAAAGAAGGCTTGATAGCGTACAGGATAGCGGCACACGCCGGCGACCTTGTCAAGATAAGGGAGCGGGCGATAAAATGGGACGCCGAAATAACGGAGGCAAGGCGCACCCTCAACTGGGAGAAGCAAATCGCGCTTTCGATAAACCCTGAGGAGGCAGAGCGCATACACTATCGCGGAGGGCAGCACGAGGGCAACAGCGTGCCGTGCACGATGTGCGGAGCCGCGTGCGTGTACATAATACTACCGCAGCAGAGGAAGCCCCGGGCGGAAGAAGCAACAGCAGCTCCTGCCGAGACTTCACCGGCGCAGGTCTAGAAATGATGCAATAGCATTTAATTCAGGCCGCACGCACCTTTCTGCGTGGAGATAATCAAGGCGCCAGAGTGGGGCATAACTCCGATGCCAGATAAAGGCCGCAAGCTGGGCGGTCTTGACTTTTTCATCCTCTGGTCGAGCCTCGGTGTCGGCCTTCTCGTGCTTTCCGCCGGCTCTTTTCTGTCCGAGGCAAGTTTCATCGACGCGACTCTTGCCATAATCGCCGGCTCTGTCGGCGGGTCGATACTGCTTGCGCTTGCAGGCAAGATTGGAAGCGACCACGGCGTGACTTCGATTGTCAGTATGCGCCCCGCCTTTGGCATTCGGGGCTCGTACCTGCCTGCCGTCCTCAACGTCATGCAACTCGTGGGATGGACCACATTTGAGATAATGATAATGGCCCGCGCGGCAGCGCTTCTTTCAGGCAACGCAGTCCCGTATCCCGTACTGGCCGCCGTGTTTGGGGCCATAGTGGCGCTTCTTGGAATCGCCGGCCCGCTTGCGGTGGCGCGGCAGTGGCTTGGCAAGTTTGCCGTGTGGATAGCCTACGGCACGTCCATCATAATCATAGTGACCCTCTTGATGTCGCCGGGCGCGCACAACGTCGTTACGTCGCCCGGCAAGGGCATGTCCTTCTTTACCGCGCTTGACCTCGTGATTGCGATGCCGATATCGTGGATGCCTCTTGTCGCGGACTATAACCGGTTTGCGAAAAAGAGCCGGACTGCGTTCTGGGCCACCCTGGTAGGTTTTGCGCTCACAAACACGCTGTTCTACTTTGGCGGGGTGTTGCTGGGCACGTTTGACGTGCTTGCGATAATTGTGGCCATGCAGACGATATTCTTTGGCTTTTTGATGCTCTTGCTGCTTGTAGACGAGGCAGACAATGCGTTTGCAGACCTCTATTCTGCCGCCGTGTCGGTGCAGAACATCTTTCCGCATTTGTCGCAAAAGCACCTGATAATCGGCTTTACCGCGCTATCCACCCTGCTTGCGACGGTAGTCACAATACAGGACTATGAAAACTTTCTTTTGCTGATAGGCGCAATATTCGTGCCGCTCTTTGGCGTGGTGCTTGCCGACTATTATCTTGTCAAGCGCCAAAAGTACACGGAGGGCATGATGTTTGGCGACAACAAAAAGGGAATCGCATGGCCAGCGATAACGGCGTGGGCTCTTGGCACGCTGCTCAACTTTGTCATGTCGCCTCTTTCGCCCCTGTACGTGCCGTCAATGCCTGCGATAGGCGCCACGATCCCAAGCCTTGCAGCAGCCTCTCTTGCCTACCTTGCCATCACGAGGTTTATGCGAAAACCAGAGGCTGAGCTTGCCAAATAGATCTTCGCAACGATGCAGACAGTTGCCTTTTGATGTTTATTTTGCAACATCAAGTGCAAAGTAGAATTATAAATAACGGAAATCGCTGACCTCATTATCTATGCGGTTACTGGAATATCAGGGCAAGGAGCTTTTTGACCAATTCGGAATAAGGATACCCCGGTCGCATCTGGCAAACAACTTGAGCGAGGCCAGAGAAGGGGCAAAGAAACTTGGTTATCCGTTTGTGCTAAAGTCGCAGCTTACCGTGGGTGGAAGGGGCAAGGCCGGCGCCATCCTCAAATGCAAGACCGAGGCCGAGCTGGAGCCAAAATTCACAGAACTCTTGCACAAGGAGGTAAAAGGCGAGCTCCCAAGGGGCATCTTACTTGAAGAGATGGCCGACATCAAGAAGGAGCTGTATCTGTCGCTGTTTTTGAACAGGAGCAAGCGCTGCTACTCGCTCATAGCGTCAGCAGAGGGCGGTGTCGAGATTGAAAGCACCGGAAACAAGGTGGTAGTCGACGTCCCGATAGGAGGCATCAGCCCACAGGTAGCAGAAGACACTGCCGGGAAGCTGGGCCTGACAGGCAACGCCGCAGTGGCGTTTGTCGACCTTGCGACGAAACTGTCAAAGATGGCCGGAGAGAAAGAGGCCGAGCTGGCAGAGATAAACCCTGTGGCAATACTTGGCGACGGCTCGATGCTTGCCCTTGACGCCAAGGTGATAATCGACGACAACGCCATGTTCCGCCACCCTGAGCTAAAGAAGTACGAGCACGTCTCCGAGCTTGAAAAGCAGGCCGAAGAGAGCGGCTTTTCGCTCGTGGAGCTTGACGGCAATGTCGCGATAATTGGAAACGGCGCAGGACTGGTCATGTCGACTCTGGACCTTGTCTCTGACGCCGGCGGCAAGGCAGGCACATTCCTTGACTTTGGAGGCCGCGCCACGACGGAGACGATCTACGAGGCGCTCACGGTCATCAGCAAGATAAAGCGCGTGCAGGCAATCCTCGTCAACCTCTTTGGCGGAATTGTCAGAACTGACCTAGTAGCGCAGGCCATACTCGACGCGTACAAGAACAACATCATCGCGGTGCCCGTGTTTGCGAGAATATCCGGCGCCGAGTCGGAAAAGGCAAGACAGATGCTCAACGGTAGCAAGGCAAAGCTGTACCCGACGGTCGAAGAAGCGATACAGGCCGCAGTCGCGGCGGTGAACAAGTAGGTGACAGTCATGGAGAAATTCGACGTTTTCAAGATACTTGTCGGCGAAAAGGGCGACAAGGATTATGGCAAAAAGCCGGTCGTGATTCAGGGCATGACTGGAAGCTACGGCTCGACGCACACGCGCCTCATGAAGGCGTACGGCACCAACGTCGCCGGCGGGGTCACGCCGGGCAAGGGCGGCCAGACGTTTGAAGGGATACCTGTATACAACAACATGGCCGACGCGGTCAAGGCGACGGGCGCGCAGATCTCTGGCATCTTCGTTCCTGCTCCGTTCTTCCTTTCGGCCGCAATAGAGGCACTCGATGCAGGCGTAAAGCTGCTGGTCGCAATACCAGAGCACGTGCCCGTCCGGGACTCGATAAAGGTTCTCGAATACGCCAAGAGCAAGGGCGCAAGGATGGTAGGCCCAAACACCCCCGGAGTCATCGTTCCGGAGGTCATGAAGGTGGGAATCATGCCCGCGCAGCCGTTCAAGGCCGGCAACACGGTCGTGTTTTCAAGGAGTGGCACACTGATGTACGAGTGCTCCTTCAACCTGACGAACAGGGGCTTTGGGCAGAGGCTTGCGCTTGGCATCGGCGGTGATCCGATAAACGGCACCAACCTGATAGAGGCGTTTGACCTGATACGCGACAGGCAGGACGTCGACTCTGTCGTGGTAGTCGGCGAGATAGGCGGCGACGCGGAGGAGCAGCTTGCCGAGTACCTGATAAGGACGTCGTTTTCCAAGCCAGTCGTGGCGTACATCGCAGGGAGGGCCGCGCCAAAGGAAAAGAGGATGGGCCACGCAGGCGCAATCGTTTACGGCAACTATGGCTCTGCCGACTCGAAGGTGTCAAACTATGCCAAGGCAGAGGTGCCGGTGGCAAAGCGCCCCGGAGAAGTGCCCGAGCTGCTTGCGCAAAAGATGCGCAAGTAAATCTTTATCTTTTTTTCTTTTTCTAAATTAGAGAGGTAAATTACTACTACTATTGCTACTGGCCGATCTGGTCGCCGTAGCGCTCGCGGAGGTAGAGAAGCCCCTTTACCAGGTCTCTTGCCTGTTCGGGCGAGAGGTTGGCCTCTTCCAGAAACTTTTCGTCGACACCGAGAGACAACAGCTTGACAATATCCCAGTGCATGTGGACGAGTTTGGCATCGTGCACGAAATGCATTCGTCAATGGTTGTATAAAAAGCTAGTTATGGAAGGTTACGGACTTTTGTTGTTGTTGCCACTCCAAAGACGCAAGGCAAGAGCCATTGCAACAACAGGGATGGC
>DASUXB010000241.1:0-3394 GCA_036378195.1 Nitrososphaera sp. | reverse complement strand
CTGAAACTGGGCGAGATGTACGAGCCTGAAACCACCAGGCCGATGCCTGCCGCCACAAACGCGATGAGCAAAAAGACCATGTTGCGCTGCCTTGCGCGCTCGTTGTCCTTGCTCATCTTGCCGACAAAGTTGGCCGCGACGAGAAAGATGGTGGTCCCTATCATGACGACTCCCGGCAGGCCGGCGATAAACGACATTCCCGGCCTTGGGAATCCGGCAGCGGCTATCAGCGTGAATACTGTAAAGGCGACTGCGACGTACATCGGTATCGTCAGGTCGCGCTTGAAGAACGGAAGCGCAAGGAAAAACAGGGCTATCGGGATGCTAAAGTACTGTATCCCTCCCCAAGAGGCGTTTGCAAGGCCGAGGAGAAGCCCACCGAGCACCGCCTTTGGTATCGCATACTTGATCTCTTTGTGCCTTATGGCCGAGATGAACAGGTACGCCGCCAAGAGCCCGAAGAACAGACCGAGTGGCTCTGACTTGAACCAGCCGAGGTTGCCCCTGAGGATGATTGGCGGGCTTAATGCAAAGAGAAGCGCCGCAAAGAGCCCCGCGGTGGTGCCACCAAGGACGCGCACAAGCGCAAAGACGACGATGACCGTAAGCGAGCCCATGACGACGGGAAACATTATGGTAAAATCAAGGAGCGACCCTCCGCCTCCAAACATCGAGTACATTATGGCCGCAGTCACATGCAGCCCCGACTGCGATGTGCCAGGGATGTCGCGCCCTTCTGGATACCACGACATGGTGTCGTGCCAATGCCAGTAGGCGTCAAGGCCGTTGTCGAGGATGTATTTCGTGGCCCTGTAGTCGAAATACGGGTCAAATTCGTTGAGGTAGGCGCCGTACTTTATCGGCATCGCCCTCATGATTACTGCAATCGAAAACGCCATCGCAAGGACGGCTATGACTATGAGGTGTCTGGTCTGAAATTCAAAAGAGCCAACGCTAAACAGCGACTTGCCGCCTTGCAACATATATTGCCGTTTGTGGAGCCTTCACCTCTTTTTTAAGGTACTGCCTATTTTATTCCTGCTCAAGTATCTCCACGGGGCACGCCTTTACCAGTTCCTTAAAACGCGCCGCATCTTTTTTCGAGCCGACAATTGAGGCATAATGCATCGGGATCGCAAGCATCTTTGGCTTTATCTTTTCGTCCACCGCCTTTGCGGCCTCGTCTGCAGTCATGACGTACGTGCCAGAGACCGGCACGAGCGCGATGTCAGGATGCACCTGCGACATTTCCGGTATGTCGTCAGAGTCGCCGGCGTGGTAGACGCGAATGCCGCTCAGCGTCATCACGTAGCCGACCTTCTTGTCGGCCTTTGGGTGGAACTTTTTGTTGGTGTTGTACGCCGCCACCACCTCCACCTGCACGCCTTGCACCATCACCCTGTCGCCCGGCGCAACCGCATTTACCGCAAGCCCAAGCGGCCTTAGCTGCTCTGCGCATTCCTTTGCCGCTATTATGTCGGTTTTCTTGCCGACCACCTGTTTCAGGTCATCCATACTCAGGTGGTCATAGTGGTTGTGGGTTATCAGGACAATGTCGGCGTCGTTTCTTCCCTGCTGCGCCTTGGGCAGCTGGTACGGGTCGATGTAGATCGTTTTTCCGCCGGCGACAATCTTGTAGCCGTCGTGGCCAAGCCAGTGGAACTTTATCCCCTTGTAATCGAGCATGAGAAAGACTCATCTGAAATTTATTTAAGTTTTCAGTCCAGGTTCGGGTTTGCCACGACGAGCCTGTCGCGGCTCAGCGTCAGTACGAGCACTTCGTTTGCAATGAGGCGCCTGCGCAGGTTGGTGTCGATGGTCGCAACGGCGCACTTGTTCTCCGTCGCGTATTCCACAATCGCGTCGTCCACATGCGCGGCTTTTGGGATCTGCACCTCCTTGAATTTTGTGCTGATGATTTCAAGCGCGGTCTTGGCCATCATGGCCCGCTTTGGTCCCGCCTTCTCTGCAAGCCTCTTCAGTTCGTCGATGACAATTCCGGGAACGATAAAGTCAAGCCGGCCAAACTCGTGCTCCACCCTGTCAATGTATTTTATCGGCTTTTGCACGAGGACCATGAGGAAACTTGTGTCGCAGAGAACCTGCATAGCACTAGACCGCTATTCCGGACCCAATGAGGCGCCACCTTTCTGCAATCCTGCGGCTGATGGCGACCCTGCTCTTTGGCATCAGGCACACCGGCTTTTTCAGTTTCACTTCCATCTTGCCGTCGCGAACGCTGGTAACAGTGCCGACTGCCGCAGCCGTTCCGATGTTGAGCCTCAATGGCTCCTTTGCCTTTATCGGCTCGACCTTGACCATGTCCTGCGTGCCAACAGCCGTGTCAAAGAGATGTGTCTCGACAGTAACGTCCTCGACGTCTTTTGGAAGCGTGCCAGGCCTGCCGATGACAGAGCCTATCAGAGAATCGCTCTTTGTGTACGTCGGGTCCAGCTTTGTTCCAATAGCTACGAGGCCGCCCGGCTTGACATTGTCCACAAGGCCGGCGCCTGTACCAAGAGTCGAAATCACGGAGGTAATGGGCTCATACCTGTTTTTCTTTTCGTCCACCAGTCCCGGCCTTATCTCTATCTCGTCGCCGACGGAAAACTCGCCCTGCACCAGCGCGCCTCCTAGGATTCCGCCCTTGACCTGCTTTATCGGCGCGCCCGGCTTGTTGATGTCAAACGAGCGCAGCGTGTGCATTATCGGGGGTACGTCCTTGAGCCTCTTTGGCGTCTTGATGTTGGTTTCAATCGCTTCGATGAGCGAGTCGATGTTGAGCCGGTGCTGCGCAGACACGGGCACTATCGGCGCCTTGTCTGCGATGCTGCCTTTTACAAAGTCCTTGATCTGCTTGTAGTTGTCCAACGCTTCGTCATAAGTGGCAAGGTCTGCCTTGTTCTGTACGAGGACGAGCTGCTGTATGCCAAGGACAGAGAGCGCAAGAAGGTGCTCGCGGGTCTGCGGCTGCGGCACTTTTTCGTTTGCCGCCATCACGAGTATGGCGCCGTCCATCAGCGCGGCGCCGGAAAGCATGTTTGCCATCAATGATTCGTGGCCGGGAGAATCTACGAAACTCACGACGCGCAACAGCTCTGCCTTGCCGCCGCACCCTTCGCAGGTTGGCTGCGTCCCGTAGCACTGCGGAGGCTCGCACCCTGAGCACTTGTAAAACGCTGCGTCTGCATAACCTACCTTGATTGTAATGCCGCGCCTGAGCTCTTCGCTGTGCGCGCTCGTCCACACGCCCGTGATGGCCTCTACGAGCGTGGTCTTGCCGTGGTCCACGTGGCCCGACGTGCCAATGTTAACGCTGGGCTGGTATCCAAATTCCTTTATGTACCAGTCCGGCAGTGTCTCTTTCCAGTGCAATTGATATCTACCGTTTAAT
>DASUXB010000240.1:0-2973 GCA_036378195.1 Nitrososphaera sp. | reverse complement strand
CAGGTCGTCAGGGTCGGTAGAGCTTGCAGAGGCCGTTTCGGCCGAATTTGAAAGAGGAGCAAGCGCAGTTGTCATCAAGAATCACGGCGTAGTTGCTGCCGGCAAGAATATACATCATGCCCGCGCCATCGTCGAATCGCTTGAAGAGTGGGCAAAGATATTGACAGTCGCAAGGACGCTTGGCGGGCCCAGTGACGTCCTTTTCTAGACGCCCAGAATCTGCTTCAAAAGGGCGCGATAATCGACCTTTTCCTTCTTGCTTCCTGGAGATGGAAGCTCGAAGATGAGCGGAATCGGCCTCTTGGCGCGAAGCGTCGTCAGCTGCGTGCGAATCTCTTTTCCAATGTCGTCGCTCAAGAGCACGAGCCCGACGTCGCTTGTGTCGCCCATCTTGTTTATCTCTGCAAGCGCCTCTGCCGACGACTCGACCTTGACGCCCTTGACGCCGGCGAGCTGGAAGCTGGTGACGAAAACACGGCTTCCAATGGCAATTATTCGCATATCTTGTTGTGCGCTTGACTTGCCTCCCTTTTTATTCTTTTTGAGACGGAACCGCCATGCTGGAAAACAATATCAGCGGACCCCCTCCCTCTCCCCGGAGTGCTACAATAGCTTTATCTTTGAAAATCTCATTACTGACAATGTCAAACCAAAACATATTTCAAGCATTTGAAGAGGCCAAGAAATCAAGTGGCAAATTCCTCAAACTGGCCCCTGGCGAAAGACGGACGCTGCAGTTCAACGTGAACAGGATAGAAATCGCGGACAGCGAATTTGAAGGCAAAAAGACGGGCGGCAAGTCAATCCACTTCACGGTGATTGACCCGAAAGAGCCGCAGGCGGAAAAAGTGCTTTCGATGGGAGTCAAAAAGGCTGACGCCATCATGGCCCTCTTGAAGGCCGGCAAGAACCTGCTGGACATCCAGAAAATCGGAAGTGGAAAGGACAGCCAGTTCATAGCAATCCCGCTTTAACGCGGGGCAATCTTTTTCTTTTTTACAATTCTGCAAGTGCATACGTCGGCGGTCAAACGCTTGTTGCCATTCTTCTTAAAGAACAATCTTCCAAATGTCTGATATTTCACGGCTGCGATACTACAATTGATGGCGGCATGAACAGACAGGACGTCATGGTAATAGCATTGCTTTTTTCCCTGGCAGCAAGCCTTGTCACCATATACAAGGTAAGAAGAATGGAAAAGAAATACCACATATCCTGACAGACAATTCTTCCAAACGTCTTAAATGAAATAACGCAGAAACAGATACAAAAATGTCAACGCAACAGCAGGTGGAAAGAAACATCAAATTTGCCCGGCGTTCGATGGAAGCCCTGAATACGGGAAACGCAACCAAGGCTTCTGAATTCATGCATCCTGATTACTTTAACCACGAGTCGCAGGCCAGCCCAGAGCGGGCAAAGCTTCGCGGACCTGCAGAGTTTGCCGACACTGTCCAAAAGTTGAGGGCGGCATTTAGTGACCTCCATTATGAAGAGCAAGAGAGCATAGCTTCCGGCGACAAGGTAGTGTCGATAGTGACGGTAACAGGCAGGCACACCGGCGACTTTTTTGGCATCCCTCCGACAGGCCGCAACTTTTCGTACCAGGCGGCGCATATAGTGCGAATTGCTGACGGCAAGATAATCGAGCACAAGGCAATCCGCGACGACTTGAAATTCATGATGCAGCTTGGAGTAGTGGGCGCCGCGTCGCAGCAGTACGAGCCCATCTTTAACGCCTGGAAAGGGATGATGATGACAAACAAGAGCAGGTAAGCAGCTGACCCTTGCTGTCGGTTCTTTGACACAGATACAATCGCTTTCCTTCCGATGGAACATATGCGTCTCTAAAAAATAGAAAACGACTTATACTGTCGCCATCAATGCAAAAAGTGGCTTGGCGGCGACTAAAGTTCAGCTCCTGTTGTTCATGATTGCGTGCTTTGTTTCCGGCGGCCTTGCATTTGGGCTTTCTATCTTTTATAGCTCGGAATTTCTCATCTACTCCATACCGGGTCTGGTAATCGGCGCCTTTTTTGCCTTCAAGTACGCCGTGTTTGACAAGAACAAGATGCGGCAAGAAGAGCACAAGCGCCGGCGCAACAGGCACTAGCGCAGTATCAGTATGTAAATCACGAGTGCGGCAAGCCCTGCAAACAGGATAATGGTCGCCTTCCACATGCCCATGCTCGCCTTGTCGCTAATGTCCCACATGCCGCCCTGCACGCTGCTGTTCTGCCGATACTCGCGCTTTAGTTCCTCATAGCTGTAGACTTTGGCAAAGTCTGCCGAGGGCATCCATTCAGCGCGGCTTGGGACCGAGAACGAGTTTTCGTCGTATTTCCTGCGCGACTGCTCGTCCGACAGGACCTCGTACGCCTCGACTATCTTCATGAACTTTTGCTTGGACTCCTCGGAACCCTTGTTCTTGTCGGGGTGGTATTTCAGGGCCAAACTCCTGAATGATTTTTTTATCTCGTCCTGCGACGCCCCGGGCCTGAGGCCAAGCACCTCGTAGTAGTTTGGCACCCGGTACTTTGCCAAGATCTCGTAAATAAACTTGCAACGGCATATATTCCCGGGCCGCGTAATACTGCGGCGCTTGGACAGCACGTTTCTCATCATCTTTTACGTGGCCACGGTCGTCCCCACGCTCCTTCTGGTCAAGGAGACCAAGCCGAGGCTGAAAAACCTCAAAAACGGCCTCCGGTCGCTAGTCTACCTTCCCCTTACAGTAGGCATATTGATGGCGTATGTCGTGTTTGCAGCGGGCTTTTTATCCAACATACCCGTCCTGAACTGGTCATGGCTAGGCTACAACATTGCCCTTGGGCCGTCGGCCGACCAGGGGCTATGGGGCGTGCTCCCGTTCGTCCCGATGCTGATATACATGCTTATCCACGTCAACTATTTTGAAGAGATGTACTTTCGCAAGACCGCGCTTCTCACCGTCGTCTGGGCGTTTTTGCACGT
>DASUXB010000239.1:0-2132 GCA_036378195.1 Nitrososphaera sp. | reverse complement strand
CCTCGCATAGACGCCCTGGTACACGTCCTCCTGCGATTTCATCGTGACTTCAAGCACTTCCTGCCTGCTGCGGTCGATAAAGCCCTCTATCGTGGCAAGCGTGTACTTGTAGCCGACGACGTATCTTGATTTCCTGACGGCCTCTTTTGCCGCATCGGTCACGTACAGGGGCGAGCCGGGCCCAACGCCTACCACGAACAGCTTTTTTGGCAACAAGAGTGGGAAGGAAAAATGCCTTCTTTAATTATTGCTATTTTTATTTTTCTGCCATGATGTTCAGGCGCATGTAATCAAGCAGCCATTTCTTCTGCAGCGATTGCCTCTCGTATTCATCAAGGTACGCCTCAAGGAATCTGTCCTGATGGACTGCAGGCAGGCGCGCCAGGTGAGCCCTGACGACTGCGGTCTTGACAAACGTCGAGAACTGCCCGCGGCTGGCAAAGGTCACCGGTGCCGCAGAAAGTCCGGCTTTGGCATTTCTGAACCCGGCCTCGTACAGCAGCTTTTCCGTGTCGCCCGGCGCCGCAAAATTCCACGGATTTTTCCACCCTGCAAAATACCGCTGGAACGGATCGCTCGACGCGACCCTGTCAAGGATTGCGATGGCGTTTTCCAGGTTGCCCTGCCCGCCGCACTGGGCCAAGAGCTCGCCTCCATCCTTTATCAACCCGGCAAAATTGGCAAACACCGCTCTATGATCGGCTATCCAGTGCAGGACGGCGTTAGAGAAAACCACGTCCACCTTTGCAGGCAGTTTTACGCTTGCAATGTCTGACTGCATAACCTGCACGTTATTGCAGTCGCGCAGGTTAGCCTGCGCCTGCCGGACCATGTTCGGGTCCATGTCCACCGCGTAGACTATCCCTTTGGGCACCCTGGCGGCAAGGGCTCTAGTCGGCCGGCCAGAGCCGCAGCCGGCGTCAAGCACAACCTCGTCGCCCCTCCATTTTTTCCTGCGCTGCAAAACGCCGAGGGCCCACCCTTCCTGCACGCTGGAAACCTTGTCGTACGTCTGGGCGTCCCACGAATCATCGTCCATATAGAAGAGGCTACTGCTCTACGGCCTTATTATCTTGCGACGACCATCGTGTTTGTGCTGCGTACGCCCTTTATCTTGCGCAGCTCCCACGAGACGACGCGCTGGACTTCTTTTTCGTCCGGCTCCTCCACTACTGCCATGATGTCATATTCGCCGTACAGCTCGTAAACCTCCTTCACCCCGTCGAGTGCTTTGATCTCTTCGTGCAAAAGGCCCTCAACGCCGGTGTCGGCATTGATTAAAACGAATGCTTTGGTCATTTATCGGTCTTTATTGGTTATATGCGGCTCCAAAGCTGCACATATAACGCTTTTGCTTGGACAGGTCTTTTATCGATAAACCGTTTTTACCTTTGGACAGTTCTTGAGAAGAAATGTCTCACAGGCAGCAGCAATCCCAGAACCGACAGAACAATGAAAACAACTTGATGAACATGATCGTTTCCCGGCGGCAATCCGCCTGCCAGATGCAATGCCCAGAAGACAGGGTAGTACCAGAGGGTAAACCACGCCCATTTTTCGCCCCTTCTAAAAGCATAGAGAGTTATCATGACACCAAATATGCCGGTTCCGGTCGTCGCGACGCCAAGGGCCCGCAGCAGCAAACCCTCTTCTTCACCGGGACCCGCAGCCTGAGGATATGCGGCAACTATTATTCCAAAGCCAAGGGTCGCAATGCCAGTGGCAAGAAGTAATATCCAGCTAGACTTTAGCAACCGCGTCCCTTGCTGCATCGCCTTTGGGCTCATGATAATATGATGCCGTCTCAAGCTCGACAACAAACGATTTAAAATGATCCATGGAACGGCAAAGCCGCTACTAGGCCGCCGTCTTCACAAGGCTGATGAGAGGAGTCCAGTCCATGCGCTGGAATTCTAGCGGGTCCTTGGCGGGGTACGTGACCCAGCCCTTGACTATCGAGAATTTCACAGTTTTCATGGTGTCGCCGAGGTTGAGCTTTACCTTGAGGAGCGTGCCCCACCTCTTTTCTTCCGAGGTGACGTCCATTATCTGCCGGAACGGAACCTCGAAATTGTCCGGGCTCTTGTCGAGGTCCTTCTCAAGGTCCTTTGTGCTATACCCTTCCGCCGGCC
>DASUXB010000238.1:0-3025 GCA_036378195.1 Nitrososphaera sp. | reverse complement strand
CGCCGCGCAAAAATGCGCCCACTACTGCAAAATAGCCTACGGGGCCGGCGCCAAACACTGCAACGTCGTCTCCCGGCTGCACGTTTGCCATGTCGGCTCCAAAATATCCCGTGCAAAACACGTCGCTTAGGAAAAGTGCTTGCTCTTCGCTCAGGTTCTCAGGGATTTTCAGCGGGACGGTGTTGGCGTACGGCACCCTGACGTACTCTGCCTGCCCGCCGTCATAGCCTCCCATGTTTTGCCCGTATCCAAACACTGCCCCAAGCTCCCCCTTGGGGTTTGAGCGGTCGCACTGGGACCACAGCCCGTGGCGGCAGTACCAGCAGCGGCCGCAGTTGATGTTAAACGGGACAACTACTCTGTCGCCTTCCTTGACCTCCTCCACTCTGTCGCCGGCTTGCTCGACAACCCCTGCGAACTCGTGGCCGAGCACCTGCCCGGGCTCCATGCCTTTTACGTTGCCGTGGTAAAGGTGCAGGTCTGACCCGCATATCGCAGTCTTGGTTATCTTTAGGATGATGTCTTCGGGATGCTCTAGCTGGGGCTTGGGCCTGTCATCGTCAATCTGCACGTCCTTTGGTCCATGATAAACCAGTGCTCTCATTTTTTTCTCTTCTCTCTTCAAGTACTTTTTCTTTGGCATTTCTTAAAACAGTTGATAGCAACGATACCGGCAGAATTCTTTACAGTTCTTGGAGTTTTCCTGTGTATAACGCAACAATAACGTTCGCTTGTATCATGTAAAGTAATCCTTATAACAAGCCTCTAGTCGGTTATTGGTGGCTATGTCAGAAGACGACGACTTTGAGGATGACTTTGAAGACGATGACGACGAATCCTCCGACGATGACGACGAAGGGGACGAATGAGAGAGTCCCCGCGATTTTTATTGCTGCAGTTTTTTGTTGCCCAGCCTCTCGTACTGCATCCTGAATAATTCGACAAGTGTCTGCACATCCTCCTCGCTTTTGATGTGAAACGTCACCCAGCCGGACTCGGGCAGGATGTGGTGCGGTGACACCGTGCCCTTTTCAACCAGCTCTTTTCTCACATCCATAGGAAACGGCAGGTCGGCCCAGCTGGAGCCGTGCATGTGCCCCATCTCGCGGCCGTTCAGGTCAAACTCGGTCCCGCCGAACCGGTGGTTTTTTGTGACCACCCCGGGCCACGAAAGAAGCTCGCTTTTCACCCTGTCTAGCGCGCTTGCCGCTGTCGTCATACAAGATAGTATGGGCAAAAGCGGGATTTAAGCATGGTAGGAATAACTTACTTACCTAGCTGGCAGGAGGCAGGAATATGCTAGATCTTTAGGCCAAAGTTCTCGGCAAAGCCCTTGAACTGGTTGTACGAGTTCAAAAATTCCATCCCCTTCTCGCTGATGCGGTATTTCGAGTCGGGCACCTCGTTGAGGAGGCCGTATGCCTTTAGCTCCGAAACGATGGAAGAGAGACGGCGGTGGGGGACGTTTGCTTTGCGGATAAGATGCGTGACTGGAGCGCCTTTGTACCCCTCGTAGCTGTATTGCCTCGCCGTGTCCAGTATGTCGGCTATGATGCTGATGTGCGTCCTGTTGCTATTCGGCATCTTGTTTTATCCTCCTTCCAAAACCGCTTGCCAGACCGAATTTCGAGTACGGTATGAACATGAGGCCAAAGCCGGCCACCTTGGCCGCCAGGGCGGGATAGCTGAACGTGCCGGGGAATATGAAATCGTACCAGGCCAAAAGCTCCGCTACGGCAAGCGTGCCAAGTCCCGAGCCAATCATGAGGGTATTGGTCCTCATGGTCTGCATATATGACGCTAATGTTTCAATCGACACATATACTAATAGAATAAAAGAAATTGACCTGACAAGATGTTCTATTGAATTTCCAGGTATTACAAATCCAGTAGTGGCTAACGGTACGAGGACAAGGGCGGCAGATCCTTTTGGCGCAAAATCAAACGACGATTTCAAGCCATGAGACATGGCTATGAAAAAGTAGCCGACTGCTTGCGCAGCGAGGCCGGCGGTGTCTATCGCCTGTGAATAGTCGAGAGGAGCAAAGAGGGAGCCTATTATCAGCCCAAAGCCGACGGCTATCGATGCAAACGCAAGGGTGAGGCGCAGGAGGTTGGGGCTTACGATTGTCGCATAGCCACTGTAGGCGAACCGGCCTATCATCGCGGAAATGGCGAGGCCAACGAGGTTTATCGCGAGTTCAACAATCTCTACCAACCGGCCGGTCGCTAATGGTTTGCGTGCAGAGTTATTTACTTTTTGTAGTCGCTGAGGATATCCCGGTAGCGCGCGTCCTTGTACGCAATGTACTTTACGTATTCGCCGTAGGTCATGTCAAACCCGCACTTGGCGCATTTTACGTACGTAAAGTCGTCTGCCAGCTCGGCTATCGCCTTGCAGTCGGGGCAGTGCACTTTCATAACAACCGTACATACTTCATGGCAAAACTATAATAACTTTGGGAAAAATCAGGTCGGATTTGGAAAAACCTTCTTAAGCAATGGGCGGCAAAGTACAGTGAGATATATGGACGGCAGCCTAAAGCCGGTGTTAAAGCGCCAGATAGCATTCCTGGCGGCAAGCCTGGGAATAGGGATGGTCTTGACATACTTTTTCGGCTTTCTGGTCGGCATGGCTGCAAACATTGCGATATTTGTAGGCGCCATCTTTTTCATACGCTACCGCCAGTCAAAGGCGCTAGGGTCGTTTGGCTTTGGAAGCGGCACGGCCGGAAGGGGCCACATGAGCGAGGGAGTGAAGCTAAAGTACGTGTGCCTGTCCTGCGGCACCGAGGTCAAGGGCACGAGATGCTCCAGCTGCGGCTCGAACATGAAAAAGCCGCTCTTTTAACGTATAATAATGGCTAGCGCGGAGGATCCTCACACACATGAGCGGCAAGACCTGCCTGAAATGCGGCAAGCCGATAGACGCGCCATCAGAAGACCCGGCCGCCGACAAGTATCCCGCGTGCAACGCGTGTTGGAAGGAATGGACCACGTACGCCATCATGGTCATGAACGAGCT
>DASUXB010000237.1:0-5125 GCA_036378195.1 Nitrososphaera sp. | reverse complement strand
GTACAGGTTCTTCTTCTTTTTCTTGAGCTCTGCAAGAAACGCCGCCAGCTGCTTTGCGTTTGCAGCCTGCCCGAATCCTGCAAGCGGATCGAGGCAGAAATCAACCTTGTCCGCCGCGCCTGACAGGAGGCTGAAAATGTCCGGCTCGTCAATCAATACCACAAATCCGCTGATATTGCTTTCAACAGCGAAATTGTTGTACGAGGATGACTCTCGACTCAATACGCCTGTTCATTGCAATGCTAAAGATATAAAGTAACAAAACACATATTATGCGAGATTTTTATAGAAATTCCGACTGTCGAATTAATTAAATACACGGTCACAAGTCTTATATTCTAAATTTCCTATTATGCTACTTGTGCCGATTTTCCTCGACGTCCACAAGGTGCCGTTCAGCGAATCGAACCTGAAGGAGTTGTGCATGTCGCCGACCGACGAGTTTGGCGTCAGGCACGTCAACCTTTTCTACAACAAGGATTCTGGCATGTGCTTTTGCCTGCTGGAAGGACCTGACATGGAAGCAATCGAAAAGCACCATTCCAAGGTCAACATAAAATGCGAATGGATAACAGAGGTCACGCTGGCCAGACAGTTTAGTCCAGCCGACAGCAGCAAGACCGCCTAATTCCCTTCAAACCGTTTGTGCTGCACAAGGTCATGCTGGTTCTGAAATTCCTTGCCACACTTGTCGCATATGTAATTTGACTGCGCCGTGGGAGGAATTTCCGTATAGTCATTTCTTTCCTCGTCCTTGTTTGCAACTTCCCTTTCCTTTATGCTCCCGCCGTGTATTTCCTCCCTTACAAAGTTGGGATGCTTCCTAGTCTCGTCGGTTATCTGGTTTTGCTGCTTGTATTTTGTGCCGTTTTCTTGCACTGCCTTGCGTACATGATACGCGTCTTTAAACGCAAAATAGCCGTTGAGGCTTTCAAACAAGCCGATGATGTCTTGATCCTGTGTCCTTTTGCTGACGTGCTCAAGGATCTTGTGCTTGAACGCCGGAAACTGCAGGTCTTGCAATTGATCAATGGCGCGGTCTATGAAATCGTCGTCTCCTCTTGCAACCCGCTCGATGGCGCGGTTGATTTTTTCAGTGTCAAACGTTGGCTGGTGGGCTGCAGCGCCAATGGTGTCCTTGCTGCTGTCCGCGGCGCGCCCTGCCATACGTTTTATTCGCATTAATTTTTAAAACAGTTTCCAAATGCCACGCTTTTGCAGCTCTGTTACGCAAATTGCGAATCTCTACATTGCCTTGCCAAAATCCCATGCAGAATAGAATTTTGGCGTGATCTCGATGACAAGTTCCGTCCCGTCTTCTGCCCTCTCCATCAGCATCTTTGCCAGCGGGTGTTCGAGGGTGCCAAGATATTTCAGGTTTATCCTTTCCATGAGTTTCATGTTCTTCTGTTTATCCTCTGACATGCTTGCCTCTCCCCTTCCCTTCACCCCCTTGTACGGGAAGTTTTCGTCGTCGATGGAAAAGTAGATTTTGCCCTTGTTTTTCTGTATGTTCTGAATCTTTTTTGACGCCTTGTGCGTTGCGATGTATATCTTGCCAGACTCTTTGTCGTGGTAGAACCACAGAGGTTGGATGTTCGGGTAGCCCTGCTCATCGATGGTGGCAAGCTGGATGTTGAGCTTGCTTTCAAGGAATCTTTCCACTTCCGCCTCGGTGACGGGATTGGGCATTCCTGGCATTGCCTGCACGAGTTTCATGCATGTTTTAGGGATAAATTTTGATATAAACATTGAGATGCAATGCAACATCCTCAAACCCGTATATGGAAAAGATGCACTATTGCCCTGTGCAGGTCAAACAGTCAACAACAGGCGACATCCTGATAAACATAGTCGGCAGCGGCACAACAAGCACCGCACAGCATAGCAGCAGAATATATGCGCGCGTGTATGTCATGAAAGAAGGGTCATGCAAAATAATACACCAATCATTAACGGCAAAATGAAATGCTTGCTTAGGTAGACGAGGCAACAGTATGAAAATGTGCCCCAAGCCGACGCGAGACGGCGGTCATCATACCTTGGCTGCAGCATTGCGTCTATTCTTGTCTTTGCAATCTCGCTATCGGGGCATAATTCCCAATATCCTAATAGTAATAATCACGTCCCTTCGCAGCAGCAACAGCAACACCGACATCATTATCATCATCCGCGTCACGATATTCTAGTCATCAAGCCGACGTTTACCAGCGCGGCCTACAAGCCCGGCGGATTCTATGACTATTACCGGGGCAAATGCAGCACTAGATGCTTGACAGTCAAGCTGGACGCACGGTATACGATAGACTCGATGGGCTATGCAGGGAGCAGAAATGCCCTGAAAATGATAAAGGACATGGGCGTCGCCGACTTTGTGTCCGACCAGAGGGTCACGAAAAACCCCTCGATTCTGGCAAACTATCGCAAGGTCATAGTCCTTCACAACGAATACGTCACTCAGGTAGAGTTTGATGCGATAACACGCCATCCAAATGTTATGTACCTGTATCCAAACGCGCTTTACGCGCTCGTATCGTACAACCCCAAGGACGCCGCAATCACTCTGGAAAGAGGCCATGGCTTTGGCGGGGTGAACAACGCGTTTGGCTGGGGGCCTTCAAAGAGCACAAAAAATGAATACGACACGTCATGCGAAAACTGGCGGCTCCTTAGAGTTGCAAACGGCGTCATTCTGAATTGCTATCCCGAGTATCACATGCTTCATGATGAAAAATTGCAGGCCGCAATCAAGAGCTGAAGCATAGAGCGCATATACGGCCTTTTTTGTTGTTTTTTACAATAAAGCGATCCTGTCTTTGTAACGAAAAGATGAGGTCAGGGGAGCGCAATGGTCCGTGGCTCGGCCGCATTGTGAGGCCGGACTCTTTTCCTGGGATATGAACAAGCCGCTCAGCCTGACCCCGTCTTGCCTTCGTAAAGGCGCCTGAGTATTTTATTACTTGTGCAGAGAACGTATAGAGGCTTTTCCCGCAACGGCGGTTATCGCCTTGCTATTAATCTCATTCTTTCATGGGTTTCTCACCACAAAGCCTAAGATTGACGTCGGCCACTTGAGCTGTGGATGACCGAGGTGGCAGGCGCCACATGTTGAAATTTGACAAGTGGGCTATTGTTGTCGTCTGCGCGGTTATGCTCTCAACAGGATTGGGATTGCTGGTGTTTGCAATACCACTGCAGAATCCCTCAAGGCATGTCGCCCCAAACGGGCAACCGTCTCCACAACCGCCTATGCGGTGCAACTGTGTGATCTTTAGAGCAGACGACATACAGGACTACTGGAAGCAGGGGCCGCAGGTCGCGCTACTCGACGTCTTTATCAGCAAATCCGCGCCCCTGTCTGTAGGAATAGTCATGAACCACTACGGAAGCGACCCTGTCATAGTAGGCAAGGTAAAGGAGGGCGGCACGCTTTTTGAATACGACATACACGGCTGGAATCATGTCGATTATGCCACCCTGAGCGCACACGAACAGGAAGAATCGTTAAGCCAGGCGCAGGCAAAGATGGAGTCAGTCATGGGCAAGGGAGCCAAAGTCTTCCTTGCGCCCTACAACAACTTTGACAATGGCACCCTTGCCGCAATGCGGCTCAGCGGCCTTGAAATAATCAGTGCAAGCAAGGACGACCGGTATCCTTACGCGCCTGCCAAAGACACCGTGGGAATATTCCACATGCCGCAAAGCATCAACTATGGCTACACTGGAAGCTCTGGCAGCGCAAGCCGCCACCAGTGGCGTACTGTTGCAGAAATGAAGAGTGCCGTTGACGCAGACATTGGTGCCAGGGGCTGGGCCGTCGTAACGATACACCCGCAGGACTTGGCCAAGTATGACGAGAATGGCAACATGCTAAACGTCGCAGACGGCCAGAGGGCCGATGCACTCAAGACCCTTATCGACCAGCTGCGCACAGATGGCAAGACCCTTGCGACTTTCGAGGGCGCGATGCAGATAATGAATGTTAATCCTTCTGCTCTAGGCTAATCCAAGAGTAAAGAAAAACATCGGCCGGCAACGGTGCGCTTTGCCGGCGGCCTCTGTCTGTTCTCTATGGTGTTTCCCGTCCTATAGCTTGTTGCCCGCGTCCTGGACCATCGCCTTCATTTCGGCATCCGTATAGTCGGTGGTTGCTGCCGGGGACGGCTTGCCGTTGTTGTACGCCTGTATGAACCACTGCTTTATGGAGTGGTGTTGTCCCATCTCGTCCTGAAGCTGGACGACCCTGTCGAACAGCAGCTTGTCCCTGCTCTTTTCCACAAACTGCATGAACGCTTTTACGTCGCCGGCGGGCATGTCCTTGCATTTGTCGCTTCCAACCGGCTTGCCAGAGTCATCTGTGCACCACCATGCCTGGAATGCGTTGAGGTTGTCTGCCTCCGACTTGGTCGAGTTGTAGTGCCAGGTGTGCTTCTCTAAAAACCTGTAACCGCCGTGCAAGTGGTTGATGTATTCGCTGTACTTGTTCTTGACCGTGCTTTTCTGGGCAGCCTGAGCACTTGCTGCCGGTACGACAGAAGAAACCAACAGTATGCCTGCCAAAAATGCAATGCTTGCGGCCGACAGGATAACCAAGGTTGTTGCTCTCTTTTTTGCAGTACCGTCTCTTTGAAAATTCATTCCGTTTTCTCCTCGTTGTACTCTGCGAGCAGGTATCAAAGACTAGTGCCCACCGAAACGGAACTTGAAGATCATTTTGCCCTCTAGAGCATTGTCCAATGTACAATTGCGTACTTGAAACATCCAGACACATGTGCACTAGGATTTTTGCACACGCACCCATTTCTCAGGGTCTGAAATGACGCCGTCAAGCGACACGTTCATGTGCAGGATTATCTTTCCCATCTACCATCTCTTTGTTCTATCTTCTATCTTCTATTGCCCCGCGTACGCCTTCTTCAAGCCGTCGATGTCAATCTTTTTCATCTGGAGCATCGCCTGCATGACCCTTTCCGATTTCTTTGGGTCCTTGTCCAGCAGCATCTCGCCTAAAACGGTGGGAACGACCTGCCAGGACACACCAAACTTGTCTTTGAGCCAGCCGCACTGCTCTGTTTCTCCGCCCTTTGAGAGCTTTTCCCACAACTCGTCTATTTCCTTCTGTGTT
>DASUXB010000236.1:0-5783 GCA_036378195.1 Nitrososphaera sp. | reverse complement strand
GAGGGCAAGACGGCCCAGCAGGTGCTGAACTGGGCCCTTGAAAAGTTCGGCCCCAAGGTCGGCCTCGCCTCAAGTTTCGGGGCGGAAGACGTAGCCATCATCGACATGATGACTGCCATCAACAAAGAAAAGACCCACGTTTTTACGCTGGAGACAGGGCGCCTCAACCAAGAGACCTACGATGTCATGGACGACATCCGCGCTCGCTATGGCATCGGCATTATGGCGTATTTCCCGGACCAGAAAGAGGTCGAGGAGATGATAAGGGAGAGGGGGATGAACCTCATGTACGCAAGCGTCGAGAACCGCAAACTGTGCTGCGAGATACGCAAGGTTCACCCGCTCAACAGAGCGCTTGCAAGCCTCGACGGCTGGATAACCGGCCTGAGAAGGGACCAGACGGCGACGAGGGCGGACACCAAAAAGATAGAGATAGACGGCGCGCACGGAGGCATCATCAAACTCAACCCGATTGCAGACTGGACATCAGAGATGGTCTGGGACTATATCAAGAAAAATAACGTCCCGTACAACACGCTGCACGACAAGGGATACCCGAGCATCGGCTGCGAGCCGTGCACGAGGGCTGTGGAGAAGGGAGAGGACCCCCGCGCAGGCAGGTGGTGGTGGGAAAGCGCCGCCAAAGAGTGCGGGCTCCACTTTGACCCGACGATGATGAAAAAGAAAAAGTGATCATGGTAATATGGCATCATTACAACCACACGGTGGAAAGCTGGTAAGCAGGTTTTCAAACGCGAGCCTTGACGGCATGACTGCCGTTGAGGTTTCAAACGACCTGAGAAGCGACATCGAGAACATCGCCGACGGGATTTTCAGCCCCCTTGAGGGCTTTGTCGGCCAGGACGACTTTGAAAGCATCGTAAAGAACGGCAGGCTCAAGAATGGGCTTGCGTGGACGGTCCCCATTGTGCTCGACCTTGACGAGCAGGCCGCAAAGAGCGCCAAGCAGGCCGGCGAGGTCGCGCTTGCAGTTTCAGGCGAAAAGTTTGCATCTCTTAAAATAGAAGAGGTCTATACGTTTGACAAGCTTGCGTCAGCCAAGCTGGTCTATGGCACCGACGAGCTCAAGCACCCCGGAGTTGCCAAGATGACAAACATGAAGAGCCACCTTGTCGGCGGCAAGATTCAAGTCGCAAGGAGGATTCCGCAGGGGCAGATAAGGGTGCGCAGAAAGACACCAAAAGAGACGAGGGAGGAGATGGCGCAGCGCGGCTGGAAGACAATCGTTGGCTTTCAGACCCGAAACGTCCCACACGTCGCGCATGAAATGCTGCAAAAGGCGGCTCTCAACATCTACGACGGGCTTTTCGTAAACCCGCTCATAGGCAAGAAAAAGCAGGGCGATTTCAAGGACGAGGTGATACTCTCGGCGTACGAGACTCTCTTTAACAACTATTACCCGAAGGACCGCGCCATGTTCGTCACCTTGCACACAGAGATGCGGTACGCGGGACCCAAGGAGGCGATACACCACGCTATCATGAGAAAGAACTTTGGCTGCACGCATTTCATTGTCGGGCGGGACCACGCTGGCGTCGGTAACTATTATCATCCTTTTGCCTCGCACGAGATATTCAAGAACTATCCTGACCTGGAAATACAGCCTGTGTTCTTTCCGGCGTTTTACTACTGCAAGAAATGTCTCAGCTATGCCAACGAGCGCAACTGCCCCCACGGTCCTGAAGTCAGGGATGAACTGAGCGGCACAAAAATGAGAAAGATGGTCAGCTCTGGCGAGATACCGGCAGAGCATCTGATGAGGCCAGAAGTGTCAAAACTGATAGTGTCGTTCAAAGAGCCCTTTGTACCCTAGCTTTTTTTCATGAGAGGCAGCATCTTTCTCAGGATTATACCCTCATGGTCGGCCTCGATGTCGAACGAGACCATCAGGTAGTGGCTCTCAGGGTCGCGAATCGGTATTGTGGCCCGCTTGACCCGCTCGTACAGCGCAAACGCATAGACCGTCTGCCCCAGCTTGTCCTCAAGGGTCGAGCGCGTGCCCATCCTCAATATCGACTGTGTAATCGACAGCTCGGACTCTTCCTTTGTTAATAGAGGCTTGACGTTTCTGCGGTACTGCGACGCCACCAGCCTGCCGAGGCGGTCTGCTACGCCGGCAAAGCGCACGTACTGGTCTGCTTCAAGTACTTTGTTGCACAATGCACCGTAATAGTCTGCCAAGCCCAAAGTGGGTAATCGCTGTGTGTATAATTAGGTTAATTGGCGGTATTAGAAAAAAAATAAAAAGAGAGGAAAGGGAAGGGGACGCCTAGTTGACGCCCGGCAGGTTGTTGGTCGACGAGTTGTACGCCTTGGCATCCGTGAAGAGCAGGAAGGTGAAGAACACCGGCTGCGTCGGGTTATCCACGGACCACGGAGTCGACTGCGGTTTTGGTTCTGGTGCCTTTACGCCCCAGTCTGCGAGTTTGGCGTAATCAACTGGCGGCGGGTTTTTCAGGGACGGGTCGTCTGCAAGCGGCGTAAAGCTCTGCGCCTGCTCTGGCGTGAGCGGGCCGATTCCGCCGGGGAGCGTGACCCCGCTTGGGACGTTCACGAGGAACAACAGCACCACGAGAGGCGTGCCGTCATTGTTCTGCATGTCAGAGTAGAACCCTTTCTCGTCGACTGCCTTTCCCACCATCATGTGCATGAATATGTTCTGCGCAACCATCTTGCCTCCGTCAGTCTCGTCGTAGACGTTTGCGTGTCCGTACGCCACTGCCTTGTTCCAGAACAGAGGCACGTCGGCCCTGTCTATCATAGAGTGGCCGTGCTGGTACTGGTCAAACGCCACACCGTTTCCCGGCAGTAGAAAGTCAGGAGTCCTTGTGGGAAGAGGAGTTTGCGCAGGGTCATCATTGTTCCACTTTGTGTCGACCATTACGACCTTGTACTTGTGGCCCTTGACCTGGTGGTCGCCGTACGTTATTGGTGCAGTGTACGTAGCGACGAACTTGTTGTCGCCCTGCGCTCCGTTCTCCTTAAAGACGCCCTTGAAACTTGCGTCCGTCTGGACGCCGCAGGTTATCGCGTTTCCGCAAGAGAAGGTGTCGTTGAAGAACGGGAATATGCCGCCTGGGCCAAACACGTTGGTCTTGCCTGCGTTGGGCTCGTACAGCGCCTTGCCGCCTGCAAAAGCCTTGACGTATGGCTGCTGCACCGCGTCTGCCGCTTCCGCTTCTGTGGCCTGTCTGGTAGTTGCGCTAATGGCGACTACCGCCGGGACCATTGCGACCAGCATGGCCGCAAAGACCGTGGCGATAATGACATTAGGCTTGATTTTGCCGTTACCGTCGCGAAGATTCATCGGGCGTGCTTTTGCTCCGGCTATAAAGGATTTTTCCCCAATTCACACCCAATTTACTCCCCAATCAATTGCGGACAACTTTATAACCACGCAAAAGCACGCAGTTTTGTCGATGTTTCTAACGCCGGGCCTGCTGCCAGACGTCATTGGCCTCTTCATTGCCTTGCGCCTGCCGTCGTTTCTGCGCGCATCGCCGGGCGGCCTTGCGGGACAGGGCAGCGGCGGATACATAGACCCCCGCTTCAAGCGCGTGCTATGGTACCTGATAGCAAGCAGCAGGGGAGGCGTCAACCGCGCCAAGATAATCGACATGATAAACGGCCGGCCGGCAAACGCAAACCAGATTGCGTCGGAACTGAAGCTGGACTACAAGACTGTCCTCCACCACCTCAAGGTGCTCACGGAAAACGGCATGATAGTCACGGAGAACAAAGAGACGTACGGCGCCACGTACTTTCTGACGCCGCTCATGGAAAAGAACTATTCGTCATTCCAGGAGATACTGGCCAAGGTAAAGAAGAAAGCATGATTGCCGTAGGAGTGGGAGGGGGCGTGCTTCCAGTGAAACACGGCAATTTCCGGTTACTTCTTTTATACAGGATGCCAGAGTTGGGAGCGAATTGGGAAAAAGTAAATTAGGCAAGCCGGAGGCCGGAGAGCAGTAAATGGACTTTATGCTCGGCGCCGCAGGGGCCGCCCTTTTGAACATAGGGCTCCTTGGGGGCATCATCGCGCTCTACATTTCGAGCCTGAGGGTCATAAAGTCCTACTTTACATGGGGCCTGGTCATTGTGGCGTCGCTTTTCATAGTCCAGAACATTGTAATCGTTATTTTCTGGTCGAACCTCTACCTAGCCGGCCCGGCGATAAAGTCCATAGTCGATGCGGCCGCGCCGTACCTGTTTGCGATAAACACGGCCCAGTCAGGCGGCCTTGCGGTCCTTTTCTGGATAACGAGAAGATAATAGATAGAATATTGGAAAACGTCAGGTCGGGGTCAAAACACCCCTCTTTTGCGTATGCAAAGCCTGAGTCTGTGGGTCACAGATAGGTAAGAAAAAACTACTACTGTGCCACAAGCTCCATCTTTTCCTGCTCTTCGGGATATCCCTTTAGCAGGTCAGCCATCCGGGAGAAGTAGTGCAGAAACTCCCTACCCTTTTCCGTCGTGCGGTAAACCGGCGAGCCTTCCATGACGTCCTGGGTCAGCAGGCCCCTTCCAAGTAGTTCATTCAGGTAGTACAGTATCTGCTCGTAACTCAGGTTGGCTTTGTACATGATGTGGGTCTTTTTTATCCCGACCGTTGACAAGGTCAGGACGTCGGCCATGATTTCGATTTTGCCCCTGTTGTTTTTGCGTTCAGACATGACTCTATCAGATTGTTCTATATTATTTTAGGGATAGGGTGGAATTCGTGCTGGAACGCGCGTTCCAAACCCATTTTTCGGGTCCAAAACAAAGCGATAACTACGTTTGGAACGATAATCTTGCCCTTTACGCCCAGATAACTGATACTAGAACCTCTTTACTACGAAATAACCAGAAAATAGGACTAAAAGCTGCTACAAGAAGGTTCGTCAGGATGCCGCGTGGACAAGCCTGTCGGCCTCGATGAGGGTCTTGGAAGCGGTTGAAAGCGATTCCCGTGCGGATGAATAATCGCCATCGCCGATTGCCGTTCTTGCCGCGCTGATGAGGTTCATCACTCCCCGTATCTGGCCCTCGGCTTGCGCGTTGCCGCCTGACTCTGCCAGCTGCTTTTCGGCCCTCTTTTCCAGCCTGTCGGCTGACGCCATCAGATTGCCGGCATCAGGACTGGTTGCAGCTGTCGTTGTTGTTGTTGCTACCGTCGTCGTAGAATTTGAATTATTGTTGTTCCCGGCGGCGTTTGCGCTGTTGTTGCCGTCGCTATTGCTGCGGCCGTCGTTGGCCTGCTCTACGAGCTTGGCTTGGGCCTTGTCCAGCATCGACTCTGTTATTGCAAGCGTCGGTTCGGCCGAGGCAATGTCGTTGATGCCCAGCAGCCTCTTTCCCTCGACGAGCAGCGCCTGTATGTCTCCAAATACCGGGTCAGAGACGCCATTCTTTTCCGCAAGGCCGGCAAGTGTGCGGTAGAGATCTTCCAGCCTGCCGTACTGGTCGTTTGCGGCGGCAAGGCGCCTTTCTTCATCCTCGCTTGCGGCAGAAAGATGTTGCGAAAGCGCCCTTATGTTTTCCGGCGAGAGGAGATCCATCGTCTCTGCGAAATAGCCTAGGGCAGCGTCCGCGTGCTTGTGCGCGCCGTCCGCGTCGCCGTACTCTGCGGACTGAGTAGCAAGCGAAGCCTCGTACACGCCCATCTGGTACTTGTCGGCCGCCTGCGCGGGTATGGGCACGTCGGCCTGCACGAGCTCTTTAATCCTCGCATTGGCCTTGTCCCCTGCCTGCGCGACCGAGTCGCGTATCTGTGCCAGT
>DASUXB010000235.1:0-7051 GCA_036378195.1 Nitrososphaera sp. | reverse complement strand
CCCCAGTATGCACGGCATGATAGAGGTGATGCGCGGCTGCGGCAGGGGATGCAAGTTCTGCGACGTGACTCTTAGGCCATTACGATACTACCCAGTCGAGAAGGTGCAGAAGGAGATAGAGGTGAACATGAAGTACGGCGGGCTAAAGAATGCATGGATACACTCTGACGATATTTTCGTCTATGGCCTCAATCCGAGGACGACCAAGAACATGCAGCCAAACAGGGAAGCGATTGAGGAACTGTTCACGGGTATCATGGCCACGGGCGTCGAGCACACCAACCCGACGCACGGCACACTTGCCGGCGCAATCGCAGACGAGCGTCTACTCGCAAACGTGTCAAAGATAATCAAGTCAGGCCCGGACAACCACATCGGCATCCAGTGTGGCTTTGAAACCGGAAGCGTCAGGCTCATCGGCAAGTACGCCGACCGCAAGCTGGCCCCGTACAAGCCAGAGGAATGGCACTGGGTGGTGAAAACAGGCGTCAAGGCGCTCAACGAGCACTATTGGGTTCCTGCGTTCACACTCATCATGGGTCTTGACAACGACGAGACTCCAGACGACAGCTGGGAAACTATAAGGCTAATCCACGAGCTTGAAACCGAGCAACCGGACTCGAAATTCACGGTGACTCCGCTCACGTTCGTGCCAATCGGCCTCTTGGAAAAGTCGGACTTTTATGACATTGGAAACACCATGGACCCGGCAAAGCTGGGCGTCATGTACAAGACGTGGCAGCACAACTTCAAGCACGGCATCCAGAAGTTCATGGGCAAGGTGGGCCGCGACAACCCGGTAAAGAACATGTTCTTTACTGCCCTTGCGTCAAGCCTCGGCGGCGTGCCTCTCACCGCGATGGAAAAGTACGCACGCAGAAAGGGTCCCGAGCATGAGCGTGTGATTGAAAAGATAAAGGCCAGCTATTGGTAAGAAAACTGCAAGCTGCATTTATACGGCGCCGGCCCGAAATCCGGCGCATGGCCGACTTTTTCGAGATAGACAGGCTGATTGACGAGCTGGCCCGGCTCTACGCGACTGCGTGCGCGACCGCGTGGTTCAAGATAGAAAAGAAAAAGCCTGCGCAGGAGGAATACCGGGCAAAGGTGGCCGAGTTTATGCGCCATTTCGAGTACACCCTTTCTACCTTCCAAAAGACACCCGAAGCGGAAAGCTTTCGGGCCAACGCAAAAAAGGCGCTTGAAGCCGAGATTGAAAAAGTGCTTGCGGGCCAGAACAGAGAAGTGGAAAAGCGCTACAAGTACTTTGTAGACTATGGCTAGCTAATTTCTTTTTCCATCTGTGCAAGGAACGCCTCCATAAAGCGCGTGCGTTCGTGCGCCATCCTTTTTGCAGTGTCTGTATGCATCGTCTTTTCAAGCTTTAGCAGCTTTGCCTTGAAGTGGTCCATCGTCCACCGCGTGTCCTCTGGTTCTCTGCCCGTCCTGCAGAACGGGTCTTGCGGGTTGTAGAAGCTGCGCATCTCCGACCCTCCGACCGAAAAGGTCCGGGCGATGCCTATTGCACCGAGCGCGTCCAGCCTGTCTGCGTCCTGTAGTATCTTGGCCTCTAGCGTCTCTGGGTCGACGTTCTTGGAGTAGCTGTGCGTCTTTATGCAGTACGACACCCTTTCTATCCTTTCCCTTGGCCAGCTGCGTGCAGCAAGCATCTTTTCCGCAAGCTCGGCGCTTTCGTCTGCGGACTTGGTCCTTTTCTCGCTGCCTTTCGGGTAGACTATGATGTCGTGCAAGAGCGCGGCGGCAAGCAGGATTTCCATGTCGGCGCCCTCTTCTTTGCCGATCCGCTCTGCAATATTGTAAACGCGAATGACGTGAGCATAGTCGTGGCCGGGGTCTCTGCCGGCGAACATGTTTTCTACTTCTGTCTTTAGGTCGTCAAGCAAGAGGTGAAACTGTGAATTCGCGGGTATTAAGCGATTGCCCTGTAGAATATGGTGGTGATAAAGAAATTAAAAGGAAAAAGGGGGGGAGCGTATGCTCTTAGATGACTTGCCACGGTCTGGTAGCGAATGTTACACCAAGGCCAGCTCCGATGATTATACATTGGTATACAATGTTGTTGTACGGAATTGCCTTGAGTATTGGTTCGCCAGTGACGTTCACGGTTTGACCTGGACCGAGACCCGGACCGATGTGCTCAATGTTGAGCTGTGTGTGCACGTGGTATGTGCCTGGTTCAAGAGCCTTTACAGTGATTGAGTAATCAACTGTTGAACCTGCCTTGATGTCGAATATGTTGCCTGGTGGTTCTCTTTGGAGGAACTCCCATCTGTTACCAGCGTTTTCGGATTCGCTGAACAGAGAAAGCCATCCTCTGAGGTCTCTGTTGACTAGACTCTTCAGCTGGCCACTTACGGTTAGCTGTTCGCCTGTCCTAAGGGTATTGTCCGAGAACGTTTCTCCATCAATCTTTACGAATCTGCTCTGCAGCTGTGCCTGCACACCGTGCGCGCTAGCGCTCGGCATGTATGCAATCACGGCAGACAGTACCATGACTGTCGCAAGAGCCGTCACGACCAACGTCTTGCTTTCCATCATATCCCTTACTTAGGCTTACCAGAATAAACATAGATATATACTTTTATGCTTCGGCGCGTGCGCCTCTTGCACGCCCGATACCAATTAGTAGCCGGCGCACAACAGAAATCCGCGTTGGGAGAAGAAGAGAGCTCCAAGCTTGCGCTTTCCTCGATAAAGGATATAGGGCCCGCTACTGAAAAGCGGCTAAAGGAAGCAGGCTTTCGCTCGATAAAGGACCTCTTGGTAAGGGGTCCTGTGGACGTCGCAGAGGCGACGGGCATGGAGATGGACGAAGCAGTGGAGATGTGCAACAAGGCCCGCGTCGCCCTTGAAGAGCTTGGAGTCATCGACAGGAGCTTTGTGACTGCGACCAGCCTCTATGAAAAGAGGCTTGGAGGCCAGCGCATATCGACTGGCGCCAGGAACTTTGACGACCTGCTCGGAGGCGGAGTCGAGACAAGAGCCGTGACGGAGGTGTATGGCGAGTTTGGCACTGGCAAGACGCAGTTGTGCCACACGCTCTGCGTGATGGTGCAGCAGCCAAAGTCTGCAGGCGGCCTTTCAGGCAAGGCGATCTACATCGACACGGAAAACACGTTCCGGCCGGAGCGCATTGTCTCGATAGCAAGGGCGCGGGGTGTAAACCCCGACAGGGCGCTTGAGGGCATCGTAGTCGCCAAGGCGTACAACAGCGCCCACCAAGAGCTGATAATCGAGGAGACGGGGCCCGTGATAGAAGAGCAGGGGATAAAGCTTGTAATCGTCGATTCCGCGGTGGCGCACTATCGCGCCGAGTTCCTCGGAAGAGCGACGCTTTCAGAGCGCCAGCAGCGCCTCAACAAGTTCATGCACATACTGGTGCGCATGGCTGAGACGTACGAGGTCGCAGTCGTCGTGACAAACCAGATCCAGTCGTCGCCGGACGCGTACTTTGGAGACGCGGCAAGGCCAACAGGTGGCAACGTCGTCGCGCACACGAGCACGTACAGGATATACCTAAAGCGCTCGTCAGGCAAAAACAGGATTGCGAGAATGGTAGACAGCCCGTACCACGCCGAGAGGGAAGTGCTGTTCACGCTTGCCGACAGGGGCATATCGGACGTCGAGGGCCAGTGACGCCCAAAAACCCGTGCAGATAACTTAAATTAAGGTCAAAACGCTTTCGTATTGAAAATATGCCAAGATCGCACGGTACAAGGAGAAAGGCCCGCTCAATCCTGACAAAGGACAACGTGGTCAGGGGCATATCGTACCTGCTTCACGATTACAAGGTTGGTGACAAGGTTATCATTGAAGTCGACCCGCGTGAGCACGACACCACGCCCCATAGGCGCTTCCACGGGCGCATCGGCGTAGTAAAAGAAGTGCGCAAGCGCACGCTAAAGGTGGCAGTGATGTTCGGCTCAAAGGAAAAGATAATCCAGCCCCGCCTCAACCACATCAAGCCTCTGGCCTCTCCGGGGTCGTCAGAATAATGACCGAGACACTGAAAAAAGAGATAATCACGACCGCACAGGTAAAGGAGATACTGGACGCTGTCAAGTCAGACGATATGGATCAGATTCAGCGCTGGACTTCGGACTATGTGGGCAAGTTCGCAAAAACCGACGCCAAGTCGGCGGCAAAGATGGTAAAACAGCTTGTCGAGCAGTGCGACCTCACACAGGAAGAGGCAGTCGAGGTCGTAAACGTCATGCCGACCACCCTTGAGGAGCTACGGGCTTTTACGTTTGGGTGGAAGAAACTCATACTTACCGAGACCCTCGAAAAGATGCTTTCTATACTAAAGTCAGAGAGCCAAGGCTAAATAGCAATTATTCTACAGTATAGGGGAGGAGAGTCACACACATTGTCAGCAGCACAAGATCCAGCGACAGGGACAGCAGCAGGCCAGCCGCCGGCAAGGGCCGAAGCGGGTCACGAACACGATCATGACCACGGCCAGAGAAAATACGAAGAGTATGCCTACGTCCTGGACTATACTCCGAGGGGCAAGTCTGCCACCGTGAGGGGAAGAGAGGGCGTCATAGTGCAGGCCATAGGCGAGGAGCGCCTGACGCTTCTGGAGCTACTGGGAGTGCAAAACTCTACCTTTGATGTCGGCGAGCGCCTCTACATCGGCCGGGAAGGGCGCAACAAGATAATGAGCGTGCTTGGGAGGCTGGACTATAACGACGTCTCGCAGTCGGCCAAGAACGAGCTTCCGCCCATAGTGGAAAAAGTGGTTCTGGCAAACGAAAAGAGGTTTGTCGACTACATCAACATGTCTCAGCCAATAACCCCGAGGATCCACGCGCTAGAGCTGATACCTGGCATAGGCAAGACCTACATGATGACGATAATTAAAGAGCGGGAAAAGAAAAAGTTCGAGGGCTTTGCGGATCTGCAGGCGCGGGTAGGGCTGAGGGAGCCGGCAAAGCTGGTGGCCAAGAGGATAATAGAAGAGATAATGGGCCAGGCCAGGATGAACCTTTTCGTCAGAAAGTAATTGCCAAGGCGCACCAAGACGCAGGCACTGGGACAGCATTTCCTCCTTGACCGCCGGGTTCTT
Source organism: Nitrososphaera sp. (assembly GCA_036378195.1). Classification (GTDB taxonomy): domain Archaea; phylum Thermoproteota; class Nitrososphaeria; order Nitrososphaerales; family Nitrososphaeraceae; genus Nitrososphaera. Next base: position 1,959 of record DASUXB010000235.1, on the reverse strand, counting down.
GCCAAGATACTCGATGCTTCTGCCGTAGGCAAGGGCGAGACGGTGTGCGAGGCAGGAACGGGCAACGGCATCCTGACAGAGGAGCTGTGCAGGCGCGCTAGGCGCGTAGTTTCGTACGAAGTCGACAGGGCACTCTACGCCAGCGCAAAAGCCGCGCTTGTTTTTCAAAACCTAGAGCTTGTAAACGCGGACCTGTTCAAGCGCGATGAAAAGTTTGACGTGTTTGTGTCAAACCTGCCATATTCAAAAAGCCGCGACGCGGTAGAGTGGCTCGCCACAAAGAAATTCGACCGCGCAATCGTGATGGTACAAAAGGAATTTGCAGACAAGTTGTCGGCAAGACCCGGCGACCAAAACTACCGGGCAGTCTCTGCGATTGCGTCATACTGTTTTTCAATAGATAAGCTGTTCGATGTGGACAAAGAATGCTTCCAGCCCTCTCCACTTGTAGAATCGACAGTCATCCGGGCGACTCTGAAACATCCGATAACACCCGAGATTGTAAAGAACGTCAACAGGCTTTTTTCACAGCGCAACAAGCGCGCGTCGAGCGTCGCTGCAAGATTTGGCGCCCCTATGGACTTTGGCGGTGACAGGCGCGTGGACCAGCTTGCGCCAGAGCAGATAATTGCGCTTGCAGGGATGGTCAAATGACATGTATGTGCCTGCAGAAGACACGCTCTTTTTGATAGAATGCGCAAAAAAATACCACGGCAAATGGGCACTTGAAATAGGCACCGGATCGGGCGCAGTCGCACAGTCTCTCCTTTCAAATTTCAAGAACGTGGTGGGAACGGACATCGACCTCGCATCGCTTGCGTACTGCAGAGGAAAAGAAGGCGTGATGCTTGTGTGCTGCGACGCCGCATCAGCACTTTGCGGCAAGTTCGACCTCGTGGTTGCAAACCCGCCGTACCTGCCCGGCGACCCGAAGGCGGACGCAACCGTGCACGGAGGTCCCGCCGGCATAGAAACAACGATACACTTTATCGAGTCGGCGCTTTCGCTCTTGTCGGAAAAAGAAGGCAGGATGCTCGTGATAGTGTCGTCGCTTGCAGACCCGTCCGCATTGGACAGATTCATGCGAGAGAAAAAGCTAAAGAAAAGGGTGGTCTCAGAAAAGGCGCTTTTCTACGAGCGCCTTTACGCAGTCGAGCTTACTTTTTGAGCAGTTTTGCTGACCTTGTGGCTATCTGGTCGGCCATCTTTGACAGCGATGCCGTGCCTCCAAGGTCGTAGGTCACGTACTTGTTCTCGTTGATGACATCCTCAGTGGCCTTGAATATCGCCTTGCAGATTTCCCGCTCGCCGAGGTAGTCTGCCATCCACGCGCCCGACAATACCGTTGCTACGGGGTTGACCTTGTCCTTGCCTGCGTATTTTGGCGCAGAGCCGTGCGCCGGCTCGAACATGGCATAGTCGTCGCCATAGTTGCCAGAATACACGTTGCCGATGGAGCCGACGTTTCCCGACGCGCATTCGGATATCACGTCCATGAACAGGTTGGTGCTGACGAGCACGTTCTTGTTAAAGCGCTCAGGGTTCTTTACCAGCTGCTGCGTCATGTTGTCGATATAGTATTCCTCGTACTCTATCCCCTTGAAGTTCTTGCTTGCGTTTTCAATCGACGACCAGAATATGCCGTCAGTCTCCTTCAGGATGTTGCGCTTTGTTATTGCGACTACTTTTTTCCAGCCATAATCCTTGGCAACCTCAAACGCCTTTCTTGCTATGCGGTCGCAGCCCTTCCTAGTTGTCTTGCGGATTGCGATTGCCGAGTCGTCGCTCGTCTTGAACTCGATTCCCGCGTACAGACCTTCAGTCGCTTCGCGGACGCAGATAAAGTCAAGCTGCTTTTCGGCGTTTGCGTACGTCTTTATCGGGCGCAGGTTGCCATAAAGCTGGAACTTTTGCCTGATGCTGACTGCCACGCTCCTTGGGGCGTTTGGCACGGGGACC
>DASUXB010000234.1:0-16117 GCA_036378195.1 Nitrososphaera sp. | reverse complement strand
AAACGCCTCTGGGAAGTGATCCTTGACTAGATATGCCGTTTGTCACCAGCGACCTGCGAAAGGCGATGGAATCATTTGCGCAGTTCCAGAATAATGCAGTATCGCCGCACCACGTACGGTACAGCTTTCCGTTCTTTGCCGGCACGTATTTCAGCTACCGTAAGGTCGACGTGCTGCGCGTCGTTGCGATAGCAAGAGCAGTAAATGACAATCCCAGCTACCTGGATGTCGGATGCGGCTATGGAGATTTCCTGAAAAGGATAAGGGAGTATCTGCCGGGCGCAGAGGGGCTTGAAAAAGACATCGGCATATTCTACGGCCTTGGTATTGAAAAGCCGGAATACATCAGCATAGCCGACGCGCATTGGATAGACAGGAAATACGACGTGATTTTTGTAGGTTGGATGGAGCCGGGGCAGGACTTTCGTGATCCTGTTGCCAAGAGCACGGACGTCGTCGTCACAACGCTTGACCAAGGCATCAGCCTTGCGGCCGAGTTTGACGGCCACGGCTTTGAGCGCGTCGCTTGGTGGCGTACGCCTTCGTGGGAGGATGTCAACGTCGAGATCATGAACTGCCACTATACGAAAATACCGGAGGAAAAGCGTGTGCAGCTTGCAGCTTTGCGCAGCGCGCACAACTTCTGGTACGTCTATGCCAAGCCAAACATGGCTGCAAAGGTAAAGGACGCCCTGGAAAAGCAAGTCGCAGTAGAGCACCTGCTAAAAGAAAGGTACGATTTCGAATCCGTGCTGGACGAATGCGGATTTGGGTACATGCAAAAGCTGGAAAATCCTGCTGTACAAGATCCGCTGTGGCAGGTGCGCTTTTAGATCAGATACAAAAGTACTAACGCCCAATGACGCGGTTCCACTGGAAGCACACCCCCTTCCCCTTTTAAATTAGCAAGCTTTAAAGCGCCTACAGACAGAATGCAGCTGTAAACAGATTGAAAGTTAAGGTAATGGGGGCCGCAAAGGAAGTCGGCCGTTCCGCTTTTCTCGCAAACTGCAACAACACGAACATACTGATGGACTATGGCGTGCTATTAAAGAGGGAGCCGGTTTTCCCGATGCACGTCAAGCCAAAGGAAGTCGACGCCGTCGTAATCACGCACGCGCACCTCGACCATTCCGGGTTTGTTCCGTCATTGTATCTTTCAGGAACCACAGACATACCAGCATTAGGCACGCTGCCGACATTTGAACTGTCCGAGCTTTTGATAGAGGACATGATAAAATTGTCGGGTTTTTACCTGCCGTTTGAATACATTGACGTCATGACCATGCTAAAGAGCTCCAAGAAACTGCAGTACAGGGAGCCGTACATGGTAAACGACGCCAAAGTGACATTATATGAATCAGGCCACGTGGTCGGAGGCTCGACTGTCACGGTGGAACACGAGGGCAAAAAGCTGTTCTACACCGGCGACATCAACACCAGAGGCTCAAAACTGCTCCGGCCGGCGGACCTCGACTTTGGGCCGATTGACATGATGATAATAGAAAGCACGTACTCGCAGAACGAGCAGACGCCCCGCGAGCAGTCAGAGCGGGAATTGATACAGTTCTGCTACGAGGTGATCGAGCGTGGAGGCACGATGTTCATCCCATCTTTCTCTGTTGAAAGGGCGCAAGAGATAGCGTGTGTTTTAGAGCACTATAACTTTAAGCACAAGGTGGTCATGGACGGCATGGCGCTCAAGGCAAACGAGATAATGGGAAGGCACCCCGCGTTCCTGCGCGACCCAGAGATGTTCAAGCGCGCAATCGGAGGCGCCGAGTGGATAACCGGCTGGGGCAGGCGCAGGAAGGTCGTCCACGAGCCGTGCGTCATAATATCGCCGGCGGGGATGCTGGTCGGCGGTTCGGCCATATTCTACACGCAGGAGATGATGGGAAGCGAAAAGAACGGCATCGCCCTCGTCTCGTACCAGGGGGAAGGCACGCCGGGTAGGATGCTTCTTGACAAGCGCGTGGCAAACTTTGACGGCAAGATGAGAAAATGCTACGCCGACGTCAAGCGCTTCGAGTTTTCTGGCCACAACAGTAGGAGCGAACTGTTCGAGATACTGGACCGCGTGAAGGGAAACCCCAAGGTGCTGACGGTGCACGGCGATGGGCCCTCGTGCGAAAAGTTCGCGCAGGAGATAAAGGAGAAATACGGCTATGACGCACGCGCGCCCGAGCAGGGCGAAGTAGTTGAAGTATGATAACGAAAAACACCGACCCGTACAAGATGAAAAAGTGCGTCACTTGCAAGAAGGACATTGCCCTCAATGAGCGCTATTTCGCGTATCCACTGTCGCTCCAGCAGATGTGCCTTGACTGCGCAGAGAAAGAGATACCGAAAACCATAGAGGCGCTACAGAAGGACCTGGAAAAGATTAGGCAGGCAAAGACAACAACATCCTAGGCCGTCGCCGCTTTTTCTTCCTTCTTTACAGGGGCTTTTTCGACTCCACCGACTGCCGCGCCGGGGTTGACGTAGGTGTAGCCAAGCTTTGTTATCACCTTGCCGTGGACTGCGCCAAACACCTCAAGGTCTCCCTTCTCGTTCACGGCGTTTCCCTTGACGATTCCAGTCATCCTGCACGAGCCGCCCCTCACGAGCACGTTTCCGAGCACCTTGCCCTTTAGCTCTAGGTAGCCCTTGTTTACGATGACGTCGCCCAGCACTTCGCCTATGAGCATACCATCTTCCTCAAAGGTCACAGTGCCTACGCGTTTGCCGTCCAGTATCTTCATCGGCTCTTGCTACATGCCGCCTCTGTTTCACATTAGTGCTAGTGTCCACAATGATGCACCAATGTGTGAAAAACTACTACTATTGCTCCGGCCGCTCGGCCTTCTTCCAGACCGTCCGGCTCTTGTGGTCCATTAGCTCGATAGAGCGCGCAAGCAGTTTCTTGCGGATCTCGTCTGCCTCCTTGAACTTTTTCTCGGCTCGCAGCTTGTTGCGCGCTGCCACCATCTCCTCTATTTCTTTCTGCTCCTGCGCGCCCGTCTCTGCCACCTTCAGGCCCAGAATTGACATCATCCTGCCAAACGCCGGCGACGCTGCTTTTGCCATGTCGGCCGTCAATTTGTCAGAGGCGGCATACTGGTTGAGCTTTGTCACAAACTGCATAAAGGCGGTGAGCGCAAGCGACGTGTTCAGGTCGTCGTCCATCGCCGCGTCGAACGCTTTTTCTGACTCGCCGGCCAGCTTTGCCACTGCTTCTTCGGCCTCGCCACCACTACTACTATTACCTCCGCTGTTCCCGGCGGCTGCCGACGCAAGCTCAAAGGCGCACGTCTCTATCTGCCGCCAGCGTTGCGTCGACTCTTTCAACAGTTCGTCCGTATAGTCGAGAGGCTTGGCATAGTGCACGGATAGGCAGTACAGGCGCAACGTGTTCATCCCCCACTTTTCCAGCGCCTTTTCAATCGTGACAATGTTGCCAAGAGACTTGCTCATCTTTTGCGAGTTTATTGTGACCATGCCAGAGTGCATCCATATTTTTGCAAACTGCTTGCCTGTGAACGACTCGGACTGCGCGATCTCGTTTTCGTGATGCGGAAAGACGAGGTCGTGGCCGCCGCCGTGGATCTCTAGCGTGTTTCCCAAGTACTTTAGCGCCATCGCCGAGCACTCGATGTGCCAGCCGGGCCGGCCCTTGCCCCACGGGCTGTCCCAGAAAGGAGGCTCTGAGGAGAACTTCCAGAGAGCAAAGTCCATCGGGTCTTCTTTTGACGAGTCGACCTCTATCCTTGCGCCGGCCTCTAGCTCCTCCACCGGCTTTCTTGACAGCTTGCCGTACCCTTCAAATTTCCTGACGCGGAAATACACGCCGTTCAGTGTGAGGTAGGCATAGCCCTTGTCCATCAGCCCCTGTATCAGGTTTATCATCTCGGCTATGTGTTCTGTCGCCTTTGGGTGCACGTCAGCCGCAAGCACGTTCAGGCCGGCGAAATCGTGGAAATAGGCGTCGATATATCTTCTTGAAACATCCTCCGCTCTTTTTCCCTCTGCCTTTGCGCGGTTGATTATCTTGTCGTCGACATCGGTGAAATTCTGCACGAACTTTACTTCATAACCCTTTGACATCAGATAGCGTCTGAGCACGTCGAAGACAATGACGGTTCTTGCGTGGCCAATGTGCGAGCTGTCATATACCGTGACCCCGCAGACGTACATCCTGACAGTATTATTGTTATTGTCTGGCTTTAGCTCCTCAGCATTTCGCGTCAGGGTGTTGTACAGCTTCACGGCAGTTGTTAGCACTGCAAAAAGGGTCCTTTTATCTTTTAGACGTCGATGTATATGTCGTTGCCCTTGACGTCCACTTTGTATGTGGTCATCTTGACTCCTTCAAGAAAGTCGAGAAGCTCGCCAGTCCTGATGTTATAGTGCCACGAATGCCACGGGCACTCGACTACCTCGCCGTCAACCTTGCCGGGCGCAATGGGCTTGTCCTGGTGCCGGCACAGAGCCTCCAGCGCAAAATACTTGCCGTTTGAGTAAAAGAGCGCAATTCTCGTGCCGTTGACGTTTACCTCCTTGCCTCCGTTCTCTTTGACCTCTCCCTGGGAGGCCACCTTGACCAGCGTCAATTTATTCAGAAACAGGATTGCAGGCTGGTTATAAATTCCATAGGGTAGAATTTGGCTCCGCCACATCTAAATACGGCTTGGACAGCTTTACAGAGGCAAGCGATGTCTTTGTCGTACAAGGCGATCATGGCAGGCGTGGCAGCCTTGATAGTGATTGCAGCGGCCATGGGGATATTGGGTTATGGCAATACGATCTACCCCATCGACAGGGCATTGGGCAACCTTGCACGCGCCGAATCAGCCCAGACACCGGAAGACGTGGCAAAGTACGTGCTTGCCGCAAAAGTCGACCTGCCAGTCAAGGGCAACCCCGTGTGGTCGTTCCCGACACCAAGGACCGACTTTGGTCTGATACAGATGGACCTTGACGGCATAGTTTCAAGGGCAACCGCCGTGGCCAACGTTGAGCCGCATTCCAGCGCCTACAACACGGGCATGGAAGATATGCACCTGACGCTTGATTCGCTGCAGCAGAACATCATAGAGGCGCTCCCGTACATGTACGTCAGCACGACCAACATGATGATAAGCGTGGTGTGGATCGCCATCATAATTGGCCTGTTTGCGGTCATGAGGCGCGGAAGGGCCAAGTACCGCGAAGAGTACGAAAACAGCCAGTAAAAGTAGTGGTAGCAGCAGTAGCAATTCTTATACCCAAACCGCGTACCGCGTATTTTGTTGCCGGGAAAAATCGCAGATCCGGGCCTTGCGCAAAAGGGCAGGCTGTCGCACGAATGGGCGCGCTCGCGCATGTCCATCATTGAAAAAATAGTGAGCAAGAGCGACAAGGGCAAAAAGCCCCTTGAAGGTTTCACGGTCGGGTTCTGCCTGCACGTCACAAAAGAGACATCCGTGCTAGTAATGGCGGCAAAGAGGCTGGGCGCAAAAGTTGCGCTGTGCTCTGCAAACCCGCTTTCGGCGCAGGACGACATCGCAGCGTTTCTGCATAAAGAAGGGGCAAGCGTCTTTGCGTGGCGGGGCGAGACCGAGCAAGAGTACCGCGACTGCATAAGGGAGGTGCTTGCTCTTGGCCCCCAGATAATCACGGACGACGGAAGCGACATGCACGCTTTTGCCCACAGGGCAAAAACAAGGAGCATAATCGGAGGCACAGAGGAGACCACGTCGGGCGTCAAGCGCCTCCTGGCGCTAGAAAGGTCGGGCAGGCTAATGTACCCCGTCGTTGCGGTAAACAACGCCAGGACGAAATACCTCTTTGACAACCGCCACGGGACAGGCCAGAGCACCCTTGACGGCATAATGCGCGCGACAGGCATGTTCCTGCCGGGCGCGCATGTAGTTGTGTGTGGCTACGGCTGGGTGGGAAAAGGGGTGGCTGCAAAGGCGCGTGGCATGGGTGCTGCGGTGACCGTCACCGAAGTCGACCCGGTGAAAGCTCTTGAAGCCAAGATGGATGGCTTTGAGGTCACGACCCTACTTGCCGCGGCGCCGCACGGCGACCTGTTTGTCACGTGCACGGGCCAGACAGGCGTGATAAGGAAGGAGCATTTTGCAAGGATGAAGGACGGCGCGATTCTGGCAAACACTGGCCACTTTGACGTCGAGATAGACGCACCCTACCTCTACTCAAGTGCAAAACCAGAGGAGGTGAGGCCCGGAGTCGAGCGGTTTGACATTACTGGCGGCAAGAAAAAGCTGTACCTGCTGGCAAAGGGCAGGGTGGTGAACCTCGTGGCCGCAGAAGGCCACCCGCCGGAGGTCATGGCGCTATCTTTTGCAAACCAGTTGATGTCCATCCTGTACGTCGCCAAGAGCCACGAAAAGATGGAGAGAAAGGTCTACGGCGTGCCGGAGGAAATAGACATTGCAGTCGCAAAGGGCGCCCTTGACGCGATGGGCGTCAGGATAGACGAAATGACGGAGGAGCAGAAAAGATACCAGAATTCCTCCGGGTGATAGGTTAAAATCCTCTGGGCGGGTGGAACGGTCATACATATGCCGGAGAGCAAGAAAAGCGCGATTATCACAAGCGCCCTGCCGTACGCAAACGGCGAGATCCATCTCGGCCACATCGCCTCCACGTACCTGCCGGCAGACATTTTCACGCGCTTTTCAAGGCTGAGTGGGCGCGAGGCTTACCACGTCTGCGCGTCGGACGACTTTGGCACACCCATCCTCATAAAAGCCGAGAAAGAGGGCAAGACGCCGGGGGAGTACGTGGCGCACTGGAACAGGCGCGACTATGACGATTTTACGGCGCTTGGCATCTCGTTTGACTTTTTCTACCGCACGAGCTCGCCTGAGAACGTCAGGTTCGTGCAGTACGTCTTTGCGAAACTGCGGGAAAACGGCCACATCTACGAGCACGATGTCGTGCAGTTTTACTGCGAGTTTGACGACAAGTTCCTGCCTGACCGTTACGTCGTCGGCAAGTGCCCGTTCTGTGGCGCCGAGAACCAGTACTCCGATCTGTGTGAAAAGTGCGGGCGCGTTCCTGACGAGATACTGGACCCAAAATGCGCCATCTGCGGCCGGCCGCCGGTGAAAAAGCACAGCACGCACTATTTTTTCAAGCTCTCCAACTTTTCTGAAAAGCTAAAGGCATGGCTCCTCTCGAACCAGAACCTGCAGCCGGACGTGAAGAACTATGTCATCAACTGGATAGACGAGGGCCTGCAAGAATGGGACATTACCCGCGACCTCTCGTGGGGGGTGCCAATACCGCTTCCCGATGCCAAGGGCAAGGTGTTCTACGGCTGGTTTGACAACCACCTCTGCTACATCTCGACGATGTCCAAGTTCATCGAGGACAAGAAGGGAAGAGACGGCAAAAAGTTCTGGAACGAGTCAGAGATATACCACTTTATCGGAAAGGACATCGTCTACCACCACTATTTGTTTTTGCCGGCGATGCGCCTCGGCATGAAAGAGGAGTACAAGCTGCCGGACTGGATACCGACGCGGGGCCACCTCATGCTCCAGAACCAGAAAATATCAAAGAGCAGGAACTGGTACATAGGCCTGAGGCAGTTCCTCGACGCGTTTCCGGCAGACTACCTCCGGTTTTACATGGCGTCGATAGTGACGTACTCGCAGGACGACCTGAACTTCGACTTTGACGGCTTTGCAGAAAGGATAAACAACGAGCTCATCGCAAACGTGGGCAACTTTGTCAACCGCGCCCTCTCTTTCACGCAGAAAACGTACGGAGGCAAGGTTCCTGCACACGGCGAGCTTGGAGAGGATGAGAGGGTTGCAAAGGGCATGATAGAGTCTACGGTCAATGAGGTAGGCAGGCTCTTGTCTCAAAACGAGACTGACAAGGCCCTGAAGAAAATAATGGAGCTTTCGACCCACTTTAACCAGTACTTTCAAAAGAAAAAGCCGTGGAGCGACAAGGAAACTGCCGGCACGACTCTCTATTTTGCGGCCAACGCGGCAAGGACGCTTGCAATCCTGCTGGAACCGTTCATACCGTTCTCGTGCGAAAAGATCTGGGCGCAGCTGAACCTGCAAGGAAGCGTGCACGAGCAGAGCTGGCAGTCGGCTGCGGAATTTGCGGTGCCGGCGGGCCACCAGCTTGGAGCGGTCGGGCCGATTTTCAAAAAGATAGAGGCAAAGGAAATAGAGCAGCAAAAGGCAAAGCTGGGTGTGAAATGAGCAAGTACAGGCGCGGCCTCGTGGCAGGCCGTTTCCAGCCGTTCCACAACGGCCACCTCGCCCTTGCAAAACAGGCGCTTGCCGAATGCGACGAGCTTGTCATAGTGATAGGAAGCGCGCAGTTCAATTTCATCGAAAAGGACCCGTTCACCGCCGGCGAGCGGGTGCTGATGATACGCGCGGCGCTTGCCGAAGCCGGCGTCGACCTGTCCAGATGCTACATCATACCGGTCGCAAACGACGAGAACAACGCCCGGTGGCTTGCATACCTCCGCTCTCAGGTCCCCCCTTTTGACGTTGTTTACTCTGGCAACGACTTCGTGGGCCACCTCGCCCGGTCGCAGGACCGGTCCCTTGCCGTGAGAACGCCGGAATTTGCCAAGAGAAAAGAGTACAACGGTACGAACATACGCTCGCTCATCATCGCAGGCAAAAAAGAAGAGTGGAAGCACCTCGTCCCGCCGGCGATAGCAAAGGCCATCGAAGATGTCGGCGGCGTCGAGAGGATGAAAGTGCTCGCAAGGTCGGATTCAGACCCGGCAAGGTGGTAGACGTGGTCAAAGGCTTGAGGGCGTGTCCCATCTGCCCGGGCTGCGGCGGCAAAAAGTTCCGGATAATAGAGCGCAACGACGATGCCGGCACGGTGACTGTCGAGTGCACCTCATGCGCAAGGCGTATAACGGTTTAACAGAATTTCATAACGTTGTTAGAAGTTTTCAAGTCGATGGCTTAACCTGATTCTGCCAAAGGATTGCCAGAGCACATGTCCGGAGAGATCCTAGACTACTGGCCGATCTTTAGCATACTCTTTAGCTCGATGGGCATATCGTTCGTGTTCAAGGACTATATCGCAGACCTGCTTGCGACCGTGGTCATAAAAAAGACCAAGGACATCAAGCCCGGCACCAGGATAAAGGTCACGGGAGCCGGCCTTGGCACCACCAAGGGCGACGTGATGGACATCGGCCTCTTGAGGACGACCGTGATGGAAGTGGGCGACGGCGAGCGCCTGCCCTCTGTCAGGACCGGCAGGCTGATAAAAGTTCCCAACTACATGCTCATAAACAACCCGGTCATGGTCTACGGTGATACCATCATAGACGAGGCAGTCGCGTACGTCCCCCGCCCGTACCCTGACACGCAGCTTTTGATAGACAGCATGAAGGACGCAATCGTTAGCAACGGCCACGGCCTTATCGAGGTCGGGCTGTACCAGAAGGACGACAGGCTCATCATCCACGGCGTGTTCGAGGTCCAGACGAGCGAGATGGGCGACGAGCGCAGCAAGATCCTCAAGGACTTTTTGATAAAGAGCAAGCAAATTAGCAACGGTGGCAGTAGTAGTAGCACTGCCGGCACCGCTGCAACAGAGGTTCCCAAGGTTGAGGCGGATATAGTGACAGTGCCGACGCAGGATGCCAAGCCGGCCGAGGAAAAGAAGGTTGTCATCCCGCTTGCAAACGCCGAGCAGGATTGAGGTTACGGTGGTAAGCCACGGCCTACTTGGAAAGGTCTTACAAACCCACTTAGTCAGAAATTGCTACCATGCTTAAATAACGCGCTTGGAATGAATATTGCGTGATAAGAATAGTCAGAGCAGGCGAGCACTTTCATCACCAAGAAGATGACTGGCTGTCAACGTACTGGCACTTTTCGTTTGACTTTTACCGCGACCCGCAGAACATGGGCTTTGGGCCGCTGCGCGTGTTCAATGACGACGTGATAAAGCCGAGCAAGGGGTTCGGGTTCCACCCGCACCGCGACATGGAGATAGTCACCTATGTCATCGAGGGTGAGCTTGAGCACCGCGACGACAGAGGCAACCACGGCGTCATCTCTGCAGGCGAGATACAGAGGATGACTGCCGGCACCGGCATTGTGCACTCGGAATACAATCACTCCAAGGAAAAGCCCCTCAGGCTTTTGCAGATGTGGGTACAGGCAGACAGGCGCGGGCTTACTCCTTCGTGGGAGCAGCAAAAGTTTGATGCAGACGAGCGCAGAGACCGGCTGATTCCGGTTGTAGTCGCGCAAGGTGCAGACAACAACGACGCCGGCAAGGCAGTCCACATACACCAGGATGCCTCGATGCACGTGTCGTCGCTTGGCGCCGGCAAGCAAGTGGAGTATGCCCTTGCGCCGGGGAGAAAGGCGTACGTCTTTGTTATAGACGGCGGTGCCACAGTCAATGGCCAGAAGATGCAAAAGCAGGACGCCGCAAGGATTGAAGACGAGAGCAGGGTAACGATAAAGGCTGATAAACGGGTAGAGCTTTTGCTCATAGACCTTCCGGGGAGATACGATGTCAACAAATATTGATGAGCTCAAGGTGCTCGGAGTGGCCGGCAGCATGCGCGACGGCTCGTACGGCAAGCGCGCGCTCAACGTGGCGCTTGAAAGCGCCAAGAGGCATGGCGCGCAGGTGCGCCTGCTAGAGCTTGCCAAGGCGGACCTTCCGATATATGCTTCTTCAGGTGCGAGCTCGTCGCCGGCGCTTGCAAGAGTGACTGCAGACGTGGAATGGGCTGACGCGTTCATACTTGCGTCGCCTGACTACCACGGCTCGATCTCCGGCGCGCTAAAGAACTTTCTCGACTATTTCTACGAAGAGTTTGCGGGAAAGGCGTTTGGCTATGTCGTAGCGTCGCACGAAAAAGGGCTGACGGTGATGGACCAGATGCGCACGGCGGTGCGTCAGTGCTACGGCTGGAGCCTGCCCTACGGCGTGTCTGTAAACGGCGAGCAGGACTTTACGTCAGGCCAGCTGTCAAATGCAAGGATAGAGCAGAGGCTGAACATGATGGGCCGCGACCTAGTCACATACGGCCGGCTCATCAGGGGCCAGTTCCTGCAGGACCTTGCGGGAAGCGACAGCGAAACGTTTGCAGCGCGCTACCGCCAGGCGTGACCGGGTTTCCGTACAGCCGGTCGATTTAGCCTCTTTTGTGCTATAGGAACGCATGAAGAAGGTGGCAAAACAACGTGTTACCAGTTGACGAAAACACACTAGTAAGCGCGGTGGACAAGGTGAGCGGGAGCGTCGTGAACATTGCAAGCGTACGCATGATGCACGACCAGCTGTTCCGCGTCTTTCCTGTGGAAGGTGTCGGCTCGGGCGTCGTGATAGACGAGAAGGGCTACATCCTGACCAACAACCACGTGATTGACGACGCAGAGCGGCTGAAGGTGACGTTTGCAGACGGCAAGGTGCTACGCGGCAAAGTAGTCGGGTCGGACGAGGCGACAGACCTTGCGGTGATTAAGGTAGAGTCGGAAGACCCGCTGCCTGCAGCCTCGCTTGGCGACTCGGCCGCGCTAAAGGCCGGCCAGATTGTGATAGCTATAGGCAACCCGTTTGGGCTGACTGGCGGGCCAGCGGTGACTGCCGGAATCGTAAGCTCGCTGAAAAGGAGCATACAGGCAAGGACCGGTGTGCTTGAGCTGATACAGACCGATGCAGCCATCAACCCGGGCAACTCGGGCGGACCACTTGTCAACACCAAGGGCGAAGTAATAGCAATAAACACTGCCAACATGCCGTACGCGCAAGGGATTGGCTTTGCAGTTCCCATCAATACCGCCAAGGCGATACTGAAGGAGCTTGTGGAGAAAGGAAAGGTGAGCAGGCCGTGGATAGGCGTTGCGTCGGTGAAGGTGACTCCGCAGCTTGCACGTCACTTTGGCCTTCCGCCAAGCTCTGCCGGCGCACTGGTCGCAGGAGTAGAGCCCTACAGCCCGGCGGACGACGCGGGGCTGAGGAGAGGCGACATCATTGAGGAGATAGACGGGAGCGCGGTTGACGACCCGTCGCAGGTGGCGTCGCACGTCAAGGGCAAAAAGCCAGGCAACAACATCGCGGTGACTGTGAACCGCTATGGGCGGCAATTCCATGTGGGCGTGGAGGTGGACGAGCGCCCCTCCTGACCCACTTTTTTTTCAAAAAGGTTTTTGAGTATAGGAGTCCTAGTTATCCTCAGTGTCTGACGATTTTTCGATGGACGAGCTCGTAAAAGAGCTTGACAAGGAGCGGGCGCGGATAATAATATCTAAAGACATCCGCAAGTGGAACAAACCTAGCACGGTAATCTCGGGGCTGCACGACCGCAAGGACGCGCCAGAGATCACGAGGAAGCTAAAGACAAAGATAGGGACTGGAGGCACATTCAAGGACGGCCAGATAATACTGCAGGGCGACCACAGAGACACCGTCAAGAACATGCTAGTCTCGATGGGCTTTGGCGAGGATTCAATCGAAGTAATGTAAAATGGAAGCAGGCAGGCAACGTAATTCTTTTAATTTTTTGTTGTGAAAAACGCGCACTATGCAAGACTATAACGGCAACATACCAAAGGATAGGGACAGGTCTGGCATACCAGTCGTCTGCAGCAAATGCAACGCGACGTTCAGCAGCGACTCGGCGTACATGTACCATTACAACCAAGAGCATGAAAAGGATGAGGGACGACAAATAAACTAGGATTTTTTATCTGCTGTACTCGCGTACCGCCCGACCTGCTCCGGTGCTTTATAAAGAAGCAGTTTTCCACGACTTACCAACTAACGATATTGCTACTTTATCATTTATATCTTCAATTTGTCTATAGACCCTAAGTGGAAAAGGACGCCGAAGCCGTAGCACAAAAGCTAGAGCAGCAAGCTGACAGCAGCCAGAAGGAGGTTGCCAGCGGCAAGCAGGTGCTGGTGCAGGACGAGAATGCATTCTCGGCAGACGACCTCCACGGAAACGACACAAAGGTACTTTCGCTTCTCAACGAGGAAGAGGGCTCCAACTACTCTTTCAAGGGCATCATGCGCAAGCTCCACATACACCAGCAGAGCCTCTCAAGGGCGCTCCACAGGCTGGAAGAGATGGGCCTGGTGGAAAAGTCGCAGACAGGCTACAGGCTGAGCAAGGTCGGAGAGACTGCTGCCGCAGCGGCAAAGACAGGGAGAAGCATAATCGCTGTGCCAAAGGGCAGGGAGTACATGCAGTTGCTCCAGACGTATGTCCCGGTGAACATCAGGCCGTTAGAGATCGTGCGCGCGCTCATCGGCAAGTGGTTCCGCAACCTCCGCTGGGTCGGGCTCATTGAAAGCGGCACTGGCTTTACCTTGCAGTGGGCAAGCGACGACGGCTCGTTCCAGATAAACCTCAGAATGGTTTCCGACTATGTCGTCATCGAGACGAACGCAGCGTCGGAGAAGGAAAAATTGCAGGCAATGGTTGGCTCGTATGCGATATATGAGCAGATAACGAAAATCCTTCAGGACCGGCTTGCCCCGGCGAACGCGTACGTGCTGCGCCGCGGGCCGGCGCAGAACAACTAGCTTTTTCGCATTATATCGTGACAGAGTAGTAGAGCTGCCTGTTCAGGAATAGCAGATGTGACCACTTTATCGCATCCGCGGTCAATTAATCGCCTGCATTCCATACTATAACCAAATGACAACGATAGTCGGCATCAAGACCAGGGAAGGGGTCGTGCTCGGCTCCGACAAGAGGGCGAGCAAGGGCTTTTTCATCGGGTCCAAGATAACGCAGAAAATAGCCAAGATAGACGACACGCTGGCAGTTGCGATAGCGGGCCAGCTGTCAGATGCAGAGTACCTGATAAAGGTGGCCAAGGCCGAGCGCAAACTGATGGAGCTCCGCAGAGGCTTCCCGCTCACCGTCAAGGAATCCGCGCGGCTGATAGCCAACCTGACGTACTCGGGACTGAGAAACTACCAGCCGTATTTCGTGGAGTTGCTAGTGGCAGGGGTCGACGGAGAAGGAGGGCACGTGTACACAGCAGACATGAGCGGCGCAGTAATCGGCGAGGACTTTGCCTCATCCGGCTCGGGCTCGCCCATAGCGTACGGTGTTCTTGAGAGCTTGTACCGGAAGGACATCACAAATGAGGAGGCAAAAGAGATGGCGTCAAAGGCAGTCGCCGCGGCGATGGAGCGTGACCCGGGTTCTGGAAACGGCATCGACACTATGGTGATACCGAACGTGTTGACAGCTACAGTCAGTAGCAAGGGGGCGTCTTCATAATGGCAGAAGCTGGTGGAGCAGGAGGATTCAGCAACCGCTACCCATCGTTCTATGGGCCCGAGGGCAGGCTCGTGCTGGTGGACAGCGCGCTGGAGGCAGTAAACAGAGGCTCGACTACGATAGGCATAAAGACGCCAAACTTTGCGCTCCTTGCAAGCCACATAAAGCCCGCAAGGCCGCTGATGGAACCGACAGAAAAGGTGTTCCCCATCGATGGCCACGTAGGAGCGACGGGCTCAGGGTACATCGGCGACATCTTGCAGCTCATAGACGAGCTGAGGCTTGAGGCGCAAAAGCACAGACTCTCGTTTGAAAGCCCGATAGACATCGGCTCGCTGACAAAGCACCTCGGCGGATATCTGCACAACTACACCATCTACGCGGTGAGGCCACAGGCGGCGTCGGTGATAATCGCAGGCGCAGACCAGACAGGGGTGCACATGTACCAGGTGGATCCAAGCGGCACCTACTTCCGCGGGGCCGGCTTTGCAATAGGCCAGTCGGCAGACAGCGCGCTTGAAGTCATACAGAGAGAGTACAGCGCCGACATGACCGTGGAGCAGGCGGCGCAACTGAGCAACAGGGCAATAGAAAAGGCGCTTGGCGAACGCCCAGTAATCGAGACGGGCGTGGTAACTGCAAAGGAGGGCAAATTCAAGAAGCTGTAGGAGAGCCCGGCTCTTCTTTTTTTGTCGCCACTGCCGGCGCAGTGATGCTTTGGGGCCGCTTCCACCGACCGACCCAGCGCGCCAGCTCTTTTATTATCATTTCAAGCTCTTTTGCCTGCACAGTCAGGCTGTATTCCACCCTTGGCGGAACCTCAGGATAGATTTTTTTCGTCACGAGACCTTCTCGTTCCAGCTCCAGCAGGCGCTCTGACAGCACGGTGCTGCTTATGCCTGCAAGCGCCCTCTTTAGCTCGTTAAAACGTATCGTCTCTTTTGTGCTGAGGTTCTTTATGATAAGAAGCGACCAGCGCTTGCCTAGGACCTCCCAGATGTCGATTACCTCGCATGTAGCACCTTGCTTTGGGTCTGTTGCTGGTTTTTCGGACATACCTAGTAAGAATTACCTACCTACTAATAAAAGTTTACGGCGAGGTTATTGCCGAGCGCCGGCCTGTCTCAAATGCCACCATTATCGATTCTCTGAAAAACTGCTCGGCGATCTTGTCGCCAGATGATTCTTTTATCTCCTGCGCACGCCTACCCAGCCACAGCGCGGACGCGACGGCCGCCGCAAGCTCCTCATGGATTCTCGAAGGGCTTTCGCCGCCGGGCCAGATCTCGTACAGTTTTTGTACCAGCTCTGTTTTTGACAACGATTCAGGGTCGCTTTCTTCCAGGTATTTTACCAGCCGCCACATTTTCTACCCTATAGGAGAGACATGAGCTCCTTGTCTACTTTTTCCCGCATCGCCTAGTAGCGTGCGTAGCGGCTGTTCCAATGCGAGAAAAAGCGGTGAAGGACATGGCATCAACCCTGCCTTCCTTTCCTTTCAATCATCGCTTTCTCAAGTGGAGTTTTTCTCCACACTGCCTATATGGAAGAAGAGTACTGAAGTACCAGTGTTGTCGAAAGTTGCGGCAGTCACCGCGGCGTCATTATTGATGATACTTTTATCATTATCCGCGTTTTCCGTTTCTGCTCACGCGCAGGGTACCACAGTGCCTGCCGAGCTTGACAAGCCGTTCAAGCTAAAGATAGGCCAGCGGGCCGCACTCGACTCTGAAAAGATTACAATCAGCCTGCTCAACGTCACCGAGGATTCAAGATGCCCGTCAGACGTGGTGTGTATATGGCAGGGGCAGGCAAGCATCAGGGTTTCAGCCGAGGTGAACGGCACCGACGCAGGGCAGTTTG
>DASUXB010000233.1:0-2086 GCA_036378195.1 Nitrososphaera sp. | reverse complement strand
GGAGGCGTCAGGGGAAACGCCCTTGACATAGCGAACAATTACTTTTTCAACGTGTTCAAGGTGCCAATCTTTCATAGCATAATTGTTAGCTTTCATGGCGCACAGTGTTAGTGTATGAGGCTATTTAATCTTATTACGTTATGTAGTCGCTCACGTCCGTCTCGTCCTCGCCCGGTATCCTTGCAATCTCGAACCTCTCCTTTGGTTTCAGGATGGTCGCAGTCGCGTCTATCCCTACCTTTGTCGTGAGCAGGTTCTGCTGGTCGCTTGAGGGGTCGAGGCTTGAGCCCTTTGCGTTAGGCACTATGACAAAGCCCCTGTCGGCCTGGCACCTTGTAGTTATCGCATATTCGACTGCAACTGCATCGGTCGGGTCGATGTCCTCGTCCACTACGGTGGCCATCTTTAGCGACGGGTGGGCTGCAAAGGCGGCCATGATGGCGTTCTTGGGCTCGCCTTCCAGGCGCTTTTTTATCTGGATTACCGCAGAAAGCCAGTTGCTCCCGCCGTCGGTGAGGTGCACCGCATGCGTGGTCGGCACTACGCTCTTGACATAGTCGTACATCTTGGCTTCCACCGGCAGACCCATCAACAAGCGATGCTCGGCATAGCCGGGAAGTATGTCGTGGTAGATTGCATTGTCGCGGAACCTTATCCTTTCAAGCTCGAACACGGGCTGCTTGCGCTTGAAATCGTACGTGCGCAGCATTTCAACCATCCACTCCTCCTGCACCCTGTCCTTCAGTATCCTGCCCTCGATGACTATCTCGGCGTTGTTTGGCACATACAGCTGCGAATATGCTGTCTTGGCCAGCTTTAGCCTGCCCTCCAAGAGAGCGTTTGCAATCGTCATCTCGTCGACTCCGTACGCGGCCTGGTACGCCGCCGCTATGCTGACGGCAGGATGCACGCCGACTGCGATTGCCACCTTTAGGTCTTCGCCGTGGTCCTTGGAGTACGTGTAGCACTTGTGCAGGTGCCTGCCCTCCACCATCCTTATCGCCATGTGTCTTTCGTCCAGCCGCAGCAGGCGGTGGGTGGAAGAGTTTTGGTTTCCCCGCTCGCCGTCTCTGGCAAAGACTACCGATGCCGTGGCAAACGCGCCGGCATCCTTTTCAAAATGCGTTACAATGGGCAGATCGTCCAGGCTCTTTGAAGAATTCTGATCAAACAGGGCTTCCTGGGTTTTTGAAGGCGCGGACATGTTTGCAAGCGCCTCGCCCACGCGGGCGTGTATTGCCTTTTTCGCCTCTGAAACACTCTTTGGCGCGCCTCTGGCGCTGATGGCCATGTAGAACCTTGCAGGCGTGCCGCAGACGTTGCTTGCAACAGAGATCTTGCTCTCTTTAACTTTTTCAAACAGCACCGCCTGCTTTGAATCAAGCTTGGAAACCACCGCGGCAAGCTCGAATTTTGCACTCACCGGTTTTTTCACGCGTACAAGCTCGCCCTCTTTTTCGAGGAGCGAGAGGTAGCTGCGCAGATCGCTGTTTGTATTGCTGTTATTTGCCATTATTGTTGCCTTCTGCCTCCACGATATGCATAACTCCTCCCATAATTGCTTTCATGTCTTCGAGCTTGAGCTGACTCTTGGCGTAGAACGAGACTATGCAGATGCCGTTTGTCATGGACGCCACCTTCTCTGCGACAGTGTTGACGAAAATCGGGTCGCTCTTGCTAGGGATGACCTTTGCCGCAGTAGTATTGTTCTGCGAGCTGAGTGCCACCGATATGGCGCCTATCCTTCTCTCTCCTTCCGAGATGGCGAGAAAACAGCCGTTGCCATAAAAATTGGCTTCAAGCAGAAAACTCCTGCCGCTGTCAGAGCGGACCTCCTCTTCCCTCATGCTCGGCGCTCCAGTTCCGCTCTCCATCGCCGGTCCTGCTCGCTTTTTTTATCTTGAGCGAACCGCTATCGGCTTGGCCACGGCCATCTTTTTAGCTCTGGCGCGCAGCTTTGCCTTGTACTTTAGGTTCCTCGGCTTTGTACGGAGCCTGTACCCGCAGCACGGGCACCAAAGGCCATCCCACTTGATGAATATCTCGCAGATCTGGCACCTCTTTTGCCCGCTGGCGTACCTGCCCG
>DASUXB010000232.1:0-12703 GCA_036378195.1 Nitrososphaera sp. | reverse complement strand
TCCTCATGCTTGCGCCAAACTCGTAAAAGTGGTGGTTCTTGCCGAGTGGGCGCGTGTGCTCAAACCTCGCGTCGTTGAACACCTTAAAGGCATAGCCATGCCGCACCGCAGAGTAGAGCACGAGCGATTCGTAGCCCATCTTTTCGGGGTACAGTCCGTGGTGCCTGTCGAAAAATTCCATCCTGACAAACCTGCCGCCGCCATGTGGGGCGATAGCGTCCTTGTCTTCATAGTTGCCAGACGCGATGGCCATCTTTTTGTCCGCGTCCAAGTGGCGCAGCATCTTTTCGGCATAGTCTCGCTCGTAGACCGTGTCGTCCGTGCCTATCATGTGATAATCCACAGTAGGCAGGTTGTGATCTCTTGCGTACTGGATGGCCTTGTTCCAGTTGCTCACCACCCTTGCAATATTGTAGCCGAGATCAGGGTTCGTGATCACGTGCAGAGAAGGCCAGCCCGACTGCAGCTGCCGCAGTATGTCAGCCGTCCGGTCCTTGGAACCGTCGTCTATAACTATGACATAGGAGGGTGGGATAGTCTGGGCCTTTAGCGAATGCAGCGCCTCCTCGATGTTGTTCTCAGAGTTTCTGCACGTCACTATCACAAAATAAGAACCCAAGGCGTGTATACGAGATTATGTAGGGTTGCAATAAATAAATTCCTGTCGGCTAGAGCTTCTCGCTTCCCTTCATGGTCTTGCTGACAAAGAGCCGCCACCACACTTCAAGCGCAAGCAGGAGCAACATCTTGTTGATATAGCGTATGTCCGGTTCTTCTTGCACCTGCAGCTTTTCAGTCGTTTTTTGCACCCAGTCGCCGCTTATTGCGCCGGCCCGGACAATCTGAGAGTCTCCACTGTTGTTGACGTGCTGTTTTGTGATCTCTTGCCCCGCCTTTTTCCACAGCGAGACAGAGTTTGCAGAAAAGCCTTTCTTGACAGGTTCTATCTGTAGGCGCTCGGCCTTTAGTATGGCGCGCAGCGGAAGCTTGCCCGTAGCTGACTGGCTGTCATATTTTGCCTGCCAAGGCAGGTGTGTGGCGAATTTTATCATAGAGCTTGAAAGAAAGAGCGACTGAATCTTTATTCCATAGGCTTTGGAAAACGCCATGTTGGCAGGCAGCCAGTCAAACAGCAACTTGCCGTTCCAGTCTGCAAGGAACACCTGATCGAGCGGATCGAGCCTGTTTGTGAAATGGTGTTTCAAAAGCCCGTAGATCCTGTTCCACGAGAACTTGACCTTTGGCCCAAAGATCTTTTCCTGGTCCGGCACCCAGTCCCGCTCGTGGCATGACATGTAGAGCCTTGCCTTTTCCTTCCAGCTCGCTTTTTTCGTCAATAGAGAAAGGTACTTTTGGTACCGAAAAGTATAGCCGGCAAACAGCTCGTCGCCCCCATCGCCGGAAAATATCGTCTTTTCTCTGCACGCCTCAAACGCGTACGCCTGGTAGAGGTTCCACCTAGGCTCTCTTGCGATTTTTACCAGCCTCGGTAGGCCGCTCAAGACATTATCCAGAACAAGCCCGTCAAAGTCGCAGCCATAGATTCCAGCGATTTTTCGCGCTGCTGACACCTCATCATCTCCTTCTCCAAACCCCATGCTGACGCACGAGACGTCGATGTCGGGTCTGAATTTCCTTAGCAGGGCAAGCGTGAGGACGGAATCCACGCCGCCGCTCAAAAGCACAGAGATTCTCTTTTCCTTGACGCGCGCAAGGTCACCCTCAATGATTTTCAATACCTGCGCTTGCGCGTTGCCGTCGGCCTTGACAGGTTTAAAATCAGATGCTGCAAGCGGCTTTTTAGGCGGCTGCCTGCGTGGGTTGTAGCGCAGCGTGAGAATGTTTGCTATTGCGTCATGGTCGACTGCTGCAGGCACTATAACATGAAAATAAAGGCATCCTTATTTATTTTAGCAGTCAGTCCTTGTCAAGCTCGACCTGTTCGAGGCGCGTCAGGGCCTGCACAATCTCCTTCTGCAGCTGCTCGATGCTCTTTTCCTCCGCCTTGAACTGCTTCTTTTCAGAATCATCGCGGATCTTTTCCGGTATGGGCATCACCTGCACGCGCTCTATAACCACTGGCGCCGCGCCTGCCTTTGACATCTCGGCAAGTTTCTGGTCAAGGGCGGAAATCTTGTTTTCAAGGAGCGACGCGAGGTTGTTGCGCATGTCTGCAAGCTCTGAATATTCCGCCACGGGTTTTGTGGTTGCTATACTTTCGTTGATGGCGTCGAGTTCGTGCTTGTATTTTACGAGCAAGCGGTCGCGCTCTAGCCGGTCAATCCTGCCGTCCTGTGCGGCCTCGTAGACGCGGGTTATCGCCTCTGCGGCCAGAGTTTTTTCAAACACGAGCGAGGCAAGTTCTGCCTTGGCATCGCTTGCGGTTCTTTGCTGTTGCTGCTCTTGTTGTTTTTGCTCTTTTGGTTTTTTCGCCCTTGCTGTTGCCCTGTCTATTAGTGCAGCAGAAATAGCGCCTGCCACAGAAGAGCCTGCAATGACGGCTAGCTCGCCCGACATCCCCACAAAACTTGGCAGAGCTTACAGAAAAGGTTTGCTAGAGCACCTGGCGCTTTATCCAGGTGTATTTGCGCATCGTCGCTTCAGGGTAGCCGCACTTGGAGCACTGCTTGTGGCGCTTGTGGTAAGAGTTGTGGCCGCACCTTCTGCAGCGAATGTGGGTCTTTTTGCGGGTAAAATTACCCATCGAGGTTGTGCCTTTCGTCATCTTTGCTCACCCTCAACCTACTTTGGAGGCGGAGAGATAATGACCACGTTGTCGCCCCTTACGACAATCGTCCCGAGGTCATTTGACTTGCCTTCCTCAAGGATTTCCACAGAGTCTTCGAGCAACAGGTTCATGTGCTGGTCAAAGCCGTGCAGGTTTCCCCTGATGACCTTGCCACCTTTCAACTTGATAAGCACGACTTTTCCAAGGCTCTCGTCGAGAACCTTAACTGCCATATCAACGGACATGCGATATTTACCTAGGGTAAGGCGCCTAAATGCCATATATTAAAATTCGCACGCGTTTAATCGGCAAGTTCGGAAATCGTCTTGGCAAGGCCAGTAACTATTTCCTTTAGCAAATGCTGTCCCGTTTCCGCAGACGCCTTTTTTGGATCTCCCCAGACGCCGTTGCCAGTCATCTTCACAAACGAGCCGGGCGAGTTTGCGATGCTTGCGTAGGCGGCCTTTGATTTTGTCGTCGGCTTTATCTTGCCTGCCTTTGCCTTGCCCATCTTGACCAGTTCCGGCGCGATTGCAAGCACCAGCGACGTCTCGACCTCGCCGGCGTGGCCAAGCTCGTCGTTTTTCATCTGGTGCCAGTAGTGGAGCACGTGGACGGAAACGCCTTCAGGAATTCTGCCCACGAGGTCCTGGGCTATGTACTGCAGCGCGCCGATGTTGCCGTGGTGGCCGTTGATTATTATTATCTCCTTGGTGCCGTGCCCGGCAAGGGCCGCGCATGTGTCGCATATGAGCGCCGACAGAGTAGAGTTACGCAGTGACACATGGAACATCGGGTCGTGCTCGAACGAGACGCCGTAGGCTATGGCAGGAAGCACCAGCGCACCCACCTTTTGCGCGACCAGCTTTGAGACGTGCTCTGCTATCAGGGCGTCGGTCGACACCGGCAGGTGGGGGCCGTGCTGCTCCAGCGAGCCGACAGGGATTATCGCCCTCGTAGTCTTTTTGAGCGCGCCCCAGAATTCAGGGTCGCTCATGCCAAAGACGGACACGTTTATTCAGCTAAAAGCGCGGCGCCGGCGTTAAGAACTTGTCGTCGTCTTATCTCGGGGAGACTTGTGCACGAGCACCTTGCCCCAGTACACCTCAAGGCGGTTCCCAAGGTAAAGCTTTACCGCCTCAAAGAGCGTCTCTGCCTCAAGCTCCTGGCCCTTCTTCTTTATCGTTTCCAGCGTGTCGCTGTCGGACACCTTGAACGACTCTTGGCAGACTATGGGTCCTTGGTCGAGGTCTTCTGTGACAAAGTGCGCCGTGCACCCCACTATCTTGGCGCCCCTCTCGTATGCCTGGACATAAGCGTAGGCGCCGGGGAACGCCGGCAGTAGCGACGGGTGTATGTTGATTATACGGTTTGGGTAGCGCCAGACAAAGTTTGGCGTGAGGATGCGCATATAGCGCGCAAGCACTATCAGGTCTACGTTGTACTTTTCGATGAGGTCAAGTATGTTCCTCTCTGCCTCGGCTTGGTCTGTATGAGATACAGAATGGAATGGGATGCCTGCCTCGTCGGCGATGAGTTTGAGCGAAGGCTCGCTTCCAATCACCACTGCGAGGTTGGCCTTTATCTCGCCCTTTTTGCGGCCGACAAGTATCCTGTTTATGCAATGAGACTCCTTGCTCACCAAAATTGCGACGTTTCTCAGCCTGTCCGGCTCTTGGTAATGGACCTTGATTTCCATCTGGAGCCTCTTGGCAAGGTCCTTGAGGCCGGCGTCAAGCTCTTTTCTTTTGGTCTGCGCAAACGACGCCTCTAGCTGCATCCCAAAGAGGCCGCGCACCACATTCTGGTTTATCTTTTCGATGTTGCCGCCATTCTTGAAGATAAAGTTGGTAATGTCGGCCACCACTCCCTTGCGATCCTTGCCCACGACCGTTACTTCGATTATGGTCTTTGCAGCGGCAACCATCCAAGACTGATAGCGCCGGGGCATGATAAATAAATCTTACATCATGATGTACAAGCTCGTACAGGCGAACAAACAGGCGCTTTTTACCACGTATGAGGTAATCCTACATCGTGGTGCGTTTATGACGAGCGAGATGGATTACATCCACGAGTCGCTTTTGTATGCAGGGTACAAGCCGCGTGCAATGGTCAGCGACCTAATGCACGACGCCATAACCAGAGCGTTTGAGCTTCTTGGAGAGTCGTGCTCCAGCCTCTTTCTCAACCACTTGTCGACGATTCGCAGGCTCCCAAGGCACATAGTGCTGACCAGGTACGACCTGATATCCAAGGCGATAAGCCAGACGTTCGGATACGGGTCGGAGGTGTTTATGCACGAGATAAGGGCAAACCTTCTGAGGAACCTACCGCACCTAGACAATTCCCTTTCCACGGCGGAGATAATCTACCTGGCCCACAAGGCAGAGGCTCTAAGGTTCGTGCGCAACCTCAGAAGCGGGTACGCGGTTCTTATCCACAATAGCTATAGCAGCAGAGACGAGGTGCTCGGCTCGTTTTTCCAGCCTACAAACACCCATTGGCCCGCAGACACAGAGGCAAGCAGGTTTGGAGCGATAAAGTATGACAACTACGGCAACATAACCGCAGGCGGCAGGACCTACTGCAACTTGGTGTTTTGCAGGCATCCATTATCATTATCAAAAGACCGAGCGCCAAGCCATACGCGCACAAGGGCAAGCGGGGATGGACGGAGCAGAGCTTTTCTTTGCACTTATAGCACCGACCAAGCCAGCAAGGACTTTACAAACACGGCGCTCGTCCACGACCACGTCATAACCGACCAGCCCTTCATCGTCTATTCAAGGCCATGACGTACACTCTTTTCTCAACAGGACCGCCATGCATCAACCTTAAATAACGGTGGGGCGAATGGAGCCTGTTGTACGTCGAGGCTTGCATAAAGGCAAGTACTTTTGAGGTCCCCTAGCCAATGCGTTTTCTACCCGCTAAAACCCCAGAACTTTGAGCAGACATGAGGCCACCACAGAAACCCCAAAAGCAGCCGCAATCAAAGAGCTCAAGAAAGGATTATGACTACAACAAGCCGATAGGCAAGTGCGTCGTCTGCTACACCCTTTCCGGCTGGCATTGCTACGAGTGCGGAAATGATTTCTGCCAGACTCACTACTACGAGCACAAGGACCGCAACCAATGCAAGGCGGTCTGAAAGCACATCTTGTTTTGCGGAAACTATTGTGTGTTGCAGTACACACGCTTTTTGAAGAGTTACGGCAAGCAAGATTAAAGCCTCGCCGTACGCGGTGTTTTCACATCGTGCCAAGACGGGGCTTTGTACCGGCCAGCACCCAGTCAACGTCTTTTAGTCCGAGCGGCCGGAGGAGCCGCGCCCTTCTTCTTCGTCGTCTTCGCCTTCGCCCTTTTCAAAGTCCAGCTTGGATTCGATCTTTTTCTGAAGCTCCTTGTAGATCTTGTACTTGTTTGTCCACTTTGAAAGTACGAACCACTGCCTGATTCCGAGCACCAGCCATACGAGCACGACTACTGTTATCAGTATGCGTACCGCGTCAAATGCAGGGCTGAAGGCAGGCGGGCCCGGCGGGCCACCTTGGTGCTGCTGCCACCACCATGCCCCCCCTCCGCCGCTTCCTCCAAACGGAGGCCCAAACGTGGCAAATATGATGACAATTGACACTGGCACTATCACCATGATGGTGACTATCATCATGATGAACATCTTTTTGGTCTTGTTTATCTGGTAGATTATCTCGTCCATTATCCGAAATGGGCTGTCGCGAGATTCATCCTTTCCCGGTGGCGCCGTCACGAACTACATGCCCCCTTTGCGTTATAAAAAACGCTGGTAACAAAGTTACCTGTCTTCATCCTTATCATCGTCATCATCATTGGGATTTGCTCTCCCGGGGAAACAGAGCCTCGTACGGCTCCAGTATTTCATTCAATATTGCCCTGCCTTTTTCAGACAGCCTGTATTTTATTATCGTCTTGTTACCCCACAGCTCCTCGAATCTAGTCAGTAGGTCTTTTTCCACCATGTCGTCGATTATCACCTTGTGCTTGACGTTGTTGAGCCCGCAGTAGCTCATCAGCTTGCTCTGGTTGAGCTCGCCGTATTCTGACAGCTTTAGCATTATGTCTTTGCGTATGTATATCCTGTCGCGGTATTCGTGGACCAATTTAACCAGGCTTTCCGGGCTTGGCGGCAGTCAGTACAGGATCAACAGGGTTAGCAAACCTGTCGTCAGCAAGCGGCATTATCATTAATAGCACCATAGTTAAAGCTCACTAAAAGGGCTTTTTGGCGGAGTAGATTAAGGGTGTGGTAACTAAGTTACGTGTCTTTGGTTGACAACCGTTAAAATAATTTCTGCCGATGTTTGGGCATGACAAAAACTCTAAAACGCGTATTGGCAGTGGGGCTGGCCGCTGCGACACTTGCAGTAGTCTTGCCCTTTTTTGCAGGCGGATTTCTGGTGTTGCAGCCAGGCCTTGCGCCGCTGATAGTGCAGGCAGGGCTCTTACCGGGAGCCGGGCCGACATGGTTTGGGCCGGTGCTTGGCATGAGCGCCGTCGTGATGTCCGCAGGGGCGTTCGTCGTGTCGTGGAAGCAGAGGTCGTTTCTTGTGGCAGGGCTGCTGGCTGTTAGCGGCGCCATGTTCATGATGCCTGCCCTGATAGCTACTGGATATTTGGCAGTCATCGTGGTCCCAGGTCCCATATTCGGAGTCATAATCGGCCTAGGCATATCCGGCCTCGGCGTTGCAAGGGGTGTGATGAGCGCAAGGGTCGTGTTGCCGGCAGCAACCATGACAAGGTGATGATTGGGAAAAATGTCGAGAATCAACGCCAGTCGCAACGTGCCTGCCCCGGTGGACAGGGTGTGGGAGATAATTGCAGACGTTGACAGCGAGCCAAAGTACTACCCAGGGCTTAACTCCGTCAGGAACATTAGCAGGGATGGCAACATCATTGAAAGAGAGGTGACGGTCGGCTTTAGGGACTCGCGTGGAAGGCAGACAGTGATGCTGAACCCCAAAAAGTCTGTGGAGATAGTCATGAGGGAAGGCGTAATGACAGGCAGAAGGAAGATCACGCTGACCCCCCTTGATGGAGGCTCGGCAACAAAGATAGACATTTCCTGGGACATAGAAGTGCCCGGCGTGCCGGTGTTGTTCAGAGGCAACGTGAAGAACAGCATCGCAAAAGGAAACGAGGAGGCGCTAGACAGGATTGCCAGAGCAGCGCAGTAGCACCAGCCTGGCGGCACTTTCGCGCAGGTACGCCGCAATAGGCATGGGGATACACCTGGCAGGATTTGCACTTGGATTTGCCGGCGAAGGGCTGATTCTGCTTGGCGCCATCGGCCTGAATTCAGTCGCGGCGACACTTGAGCCCATAGGTGACGGGCTGTACGGCCTTGGCCTTGTCATAGTTATCGCAGTCGCAGCGCGTGCCGGCGTATCTCTGAAATCGCTGATTGCCGCGGGAAGCGTTATCGGAGTTGGCATATTTTACAAGTCAGCCGTGCATGAAATTCACATTGCTTCCGGCATAGGCTTTGGGTTTCCTCACACGGCCCACATCGGCCTTGGAGCCATCCTGATAACGCTTGCAGCAGCCGCGCTCGTAGTGCTTGCGATCCGCAGAACCAGAACACAGGGAGTGCAAGTTGAATGATGAACGAATCTAATCAATCACTTTCAAGCCGCATTATAACAGGAGGCCGAGCCAAGTAGCATGAGCGAATGGCAAACAGACCGCACAAGGAAAATCATAGGCTGGAGCATAGTGGGAGTGATAGCCGCGATCGGAGTGTCCATTGTTGTGTCGCTGTTGCTGGCTCCCCAGCTTTCAAGCGGATACCACTACTACTATCCGTTCTTTCCGTTTCGTTTCGGCTGGCTTGGCGGCATCTTTGTGATATTCCTAATCTTCATCGTGGCGAGGTGGCTGCTCTGGCCCTGGAGGGGAAGAGGATGGGGTTACTATCGTTACCCGCCGCAACAATACAGGCAGGATGCAGAGTCGATTGTCAGGGAGAGGTACGCAAAAGGCGAGATCACAAAAGAGCAGTTTGAGCAGATGCTGCGCGACCTGCGACAGCAGGAGGGCTAAGATCTTGCCATGCATAGACGCCAAGGCATCGTCGCTCTGGTGCAAGGCCAGTTCGCTGCAAGGAAAAGAGGTGCGGCCGGCATGAATGTCACCCTAGATAGGATAAACAGCAGTGGCAGAGGAGGGTTTGTAGGCGCCACAAGAATAGCAAAGACGCTGGGCAGAAGGTGGGCGCTTTTGATCCTTGAAAACCTAAGCGCAGGAGAACCGGCGAGCTTTGGCGACCTGAAACGCGTCCTTGCGGGAATCAGCGGCACAGTGTTGTCAGAGCGCCTAAAGGAGCTGGAGCGCGTGGGCCTGGTGGTCAAAAAGACCGGCGGAGGAAGAAGATCGGCAGGAGTCAAGTACAGGCTTTCAGACTGTGCAAAGGAGCTTGAGGCCATCATGGAGGAAATCGGCAGTTGGCAGGCCAGATGGAAACCTCTAGTGTAACGACTACTGCAAAAGCTTCTAGAGGAAAACGTCATTTTCTGTGAAACTCATTTTAGATTTGGAGGAATAACTATAGCGGCGAGCAATGAGGATATTGCACCTTTCTCACGATGGTCTTCCGGACTGGCGGGTCGAAAAATCGGCTCTGACTGCGTCAAAGCAGGGCCACGAGGTGTATTTTGCGGGGAAAAAGATTGCAAACGGATACGTGCCAAAAGCATTCAGCAAGACGTACGAGATAGACTGGACGGCAAAGGCGCTTTATGGAATCCCGTACTACTGGCATTCGGTAAAGGGACAGCTCGGCAAAATCCTCGCGCAGGTCAGGCCGGACGTTGTGCACGCCCACAACCTCTTTTCGGCAAGGCTCGTCAAGGATTTCGGTGAGCACTTTGTATATGACGACCACGAGTCGTGGTCAAAGCACTCGCTTCTCCTGAGAGAGATGGAAGAAGCGCAGGAGCGGCAGCATCGCGCGAGCAGCCTGGCGCATTCCATCAGGTCCATTGCGGCACGGACCAAAAAGGGTGCGATAAACCGCCACGCGACCAGCCTGTGGACAAAGTGGGAGAAGGAGGTACTGGATTCATCAGAAGTGACAATCACCGTCTCTGATAGGATTGCAAAGGAGCTCAGGCTGGCCTCCGGAAACGGCGCCAAGGTACTAGTCGTCCCGAACTACCCAACGAGGCAGGAGACAAGCGACATTGACGAGCCCCGATACATGGACAGGCTGTCCTCCGTCTACTCGGGAAGCGACGGCGGCGGCCAGGGCAGCAGCTCCACGCTACCAAACCGCAACATGGACGGCCTGTACGACCTGTTTGATTCCAACAACGGCAACACAGGGAGGCTGAGGGTGCTCGGCTGGCAGCAAGCCGCCATTCCATCCTCAAGGGTAGATTTTGCAGGGTTCCTTCCGAGAAGAGAAATGTTCAAAGAGATGTCGAACAACTCGGCGGGGTTGCTTCCATGGAGAAAGCACTGGTCGCACTACTTTGCCAACCCGAACAAGGTCTACGAATACGCCCACGCTGGCCTTTACGTGATGTGCACTTCCTCCTTTGAAACCGTGACAGAGACGCTGCAGGAAAACTGCTCTACTTTTGACAGCTATAAAGACTTGGCGTCGCAGTTGGAATACTATAGCGAAAATATGGATGAGCTTTACAAGAAAAGAACAAGGACGTTTGAGTTTGCGCGCAGAAATCTGGTGTGGGAGAATTTCGAGCCTGAAATACTGAGGGCCTACCAATCGAGCTAGATGGAGATATGTCTGAAAACAAGGTCGTGAAAAAAACAAAATGCTGAACATACTGCATGTCTGGGATCAGGCCGGCGTGGCGTGCGTCCTGGCAAAATACCAGAGGATGCAGGGGTGCCAGTCACAGGTCGTAATAACAAGTAACGCAGACAAGTTCGGGATTTATGATTTTTACAGGGGAAAGGGCATCGTAGACGTCGTCGATAGCCCCCAGGATTTTGTACAGGAATGCATGACAAGGGCGGAAAAGGCGGACGTGGTTCACGTCCATAGCAGGGCAGAGCTGGTGCCCGCCCTGCGCAAGAAATTTGGGAACAAGATAACAATCGTGCTCCATTACCACGGCACGGACATCAGAGGGCTGAAGAAGAAATACAGCCTTCCGCACAGATCAGTCGCGTCGGACCTTGCTGTTGCGGCCATCTATGCGGCAAGGAGAATAAGAAACCGGAGAATAAACCCGCAGGCCCAGAAGATGGCCGACATGGTTATCGTTGCTACTCCCGACCTTGTAGAACTGGCGCCGCAAGGATCGATTTACGTCTCAAATCCTGTGGACGTAGACCATTTCCGGCCGGCATCAAAGTCCACTGGAGAAAATTCAGGTCAGAACAATGACGGCAAAGCCTTGACCTTCAACACCGAGACGGCAGACCTACCGCGGGTCGTACGGCATTTTGAAAAAAGCAATTTGCCCTACAAGCTGGAGGTGTACGACAGGACCAAAAACCCCATCAAGTATGGCGACATGCCGGCCTTTCTTGGAAGGTACGAGGCATACGCCGACATAAGGTACGTAAACGGCAGGGTGCTTGAAAACCTGAGCAAGACGGCGCTTGAAGCCCTCGCCTGCGGCCTGAAAGTAATAGACTACCAGAGAAACGTGCACATCCGGCTTCCGCAAGAGCACGACCCGGCCGCAGTCGCGTCGAGGTTTATCGGCATGTACCAGAACCTGCTTGAGGACAGCAGGGGCGCAACGAGGAGGCTTGCGCTATGAAAAACTCGGAGACGAGGGGGTACTGGGAGGAAAGGCTTGCCAAGAATTTCGACCTGTCCGGCGTGGGCTTTTCCACCCTCGGCAAGAATTACAATGGGTGGATGTACAGGGTCCGCAGGCACGTCCTGCTCAAGACTCTCGGGAAACTAGACTACCGCTTTAGCGACGCCACGACAGTCCTTGACATCGGTGTCGGGACGGGCTTTTACATCGACTTTTGGAAGGAACTGTGCAGGGGCAGGGTGGACGGGTTGGACATCACGGACGTCGCGGTAAAGAATATGAAAGCAAAGTATCCCGACTCGCAGTTTTATGTCGCCGACATTGGCGAGAACAACCTGCTTGAAACGCTGGGCAAGAACAGGTACAGCGTCGTGTCCGCCTTTGACGTCCTTTTCCACATCACAAGCGATGAAAAGTACAGGCGGGCGGTACAGAACATCCATGCGCTCTTGGTGCCGGCTGGGATTTTTGTCCTGTCGGAGAACTTTGTGCACTCTAACGGGGCAAGGGCCAATTTTCAGGTGACAAGGTCAAAAAGGTACATCGAGAGGCTGCTTGCAGAGACAGGGTTTCAGGTAATAGAGCGTGCGCCCATGTTCGTCCTGATGAACGCTCCCGTCAATTCAGATTCAAGGTTCAGAAGATTCTGCTGGAGGTCTCTTACGAGGCTCGTGAGCAGAGGCGAATCCGCAGGGTCTGCCGTGGGAGGCGCCATCTATCCGCTGGAGCGTCTGCTCCTGTCGATGACCCGCGAAGGGCCGTCGACTGAGCTCATCATCTGCAAAAAGACCCGAGATAGAACAACTTAACGGCCTTGCCGCTGCAACAGTGACACGATTTTGTCCCGGATTGTCGCAGAGGTCTTGCCCCTGCCAAAAACCGGCCTGTGCGTTTTTCTTGCGGGCGCCCATTTGCGCACTGCCTCGACTATCGCCTGCGCATCGCTGCTGTCGACAAGCCTATTCCAGCCCATGCCGACCGTTTCCACCCATTCGGTGTTCTGCCGGACGGTGACGCATGGAACCTTTAGCAAAAAGGCTTCCTTCTGAACGCCGCCCGAATCAGTGACTATTTTGCCTGCGTTGTGCGCCAGCTTGACAAAGTCGACGTACCCAAGGGGCTTTATCAATTTCAGGTTCTTGCAGCGCGAGACGGCCGGCATGTGGCCGCTCTTTTCCAGAGCCTTTAGCGTCCG